>JBAXGN010000294.1 GCA_037139415.1 Verrucomicrobiota bacterium
GACCTGAGGGACTTTCACCCCCGGTTACACACAGCTTCTCCGAGCGCACCTGCCCATAAATTTTTCTGCAAAAAGGTGTTTCCCTCAGGTTCCGTTCCGATCCTGAAGGTTTACTCTTCGGGAGGCGTTTCCCTGTTTTCCAGCGTTCCTTCCGGCCCGTCTTCTTCATCATCCTGATTTGCGTCCATGACCTCTTTGATCACCTTGAGCAATTCGTACCGGCCCTGCCTGGTCGTGGCGGAACAGGTGAAGATTTCTGGCAGCTTCTCGCACCATTCGGAAACGTGCTCCGTGAACGCCTTGATGTTTGTCTGCCGCTTGGAGGGGCTTACCTTGTCCGTCTTGGTGAAAACAAGGGCGAACGGGATGGCGTTGTCAATGAGCCATTCCACAAATTCCAGATCAATCGCTTGCGGTGGCAACCCGGAGTCGATGAGCGCGAAAACACAGAGCAGGTTCTCGCGATGCTGCAGGTAATCCGTCACGGCCTCATTGAACTTGGCCATGTCCTTCCGCGCCACCTTCGCGTAACCGTATCCCGGCAGGTCCACCAGCCGCCAGGTCCGGTCAATGGTGAAAAAATTGATCAGCTTGGTGAAGCCTGGCGTGGCGGAGACTCTAGCCAGATTCTGCTGGCCCGCGAGCATGTTCAGCAAGGACGATTTGCCGACGTTGGATCGCCCGATAAAGGCGAATTCAGGCAGGGTCTCGTCGGGACACGAGTCCAGGTCCGGGGCGCTGCATTCAAAGGTGGCTGTTGAAATATTCATAATTCGTTCACGAAGCGGATTCCATTTCCGCAAGTTTTGATGCGGCCTTTTCCCATTCCGTCTGGACGCGTTGCAATTCATCCATCACGACCGTCAGCTCGCGATTCAGGTGCAGCGCCGCCCCGGCCTTCTCGTAGGTCGCCGGGCTCTCCATTTCCTGGGTGAGCTGCGCCTGTTGGGTTTCGAGGTTGGCCACCTGGTGTTCCAGGGCAGTGACCCGTTTCTGCAGCGCCTTGCGTTCGTTGGCGCGGGCCTGGCGCTGTTCGGCTTCCAGCCGCTTCTGTTCTTTGCGTTCGGCCCCGGAAAGTTTTTCGCTCGTGCCCGCACTCGCCTGTGGTGTGCGCCCGTCGCGCAACCCGCCGCCCTGCGCCGTCGGTGTGCCATTGCTCCCCGCCGTCAGCCCCAGCCGCGCCGTCAAGGCTTTCGTCTTGTCGAGGTAGTACTGATAATCCCCGGGATAATTCGTCAGCCGTCCGGCGTTCACGTGCAGGGTTCGATTGGCCAGCGCACGGATGAAATACACATCGTGGCTGATGAAAATCAGCGTGCCGGTGAAGGCTTTCAACGCTTGCAGCAGCGCCTCAATGCTGGCCATGTCAAGGTGCGTGGTCGGTTCATCCATCAACAGCAGGTTTGGCGGTTCGAGCAGAATCTTCACCAGCGCCAGCCGGCTCTTCTCACCGCCGCTCAGCACATTGACGCGTTTGAACGCGTCGTCCCCGCGAAATAGAAACGCGCCGAGCAGCGTACGAACCGATTGCTCGGTAATGCGCGCCGTGGTATCAAGCGCCTCTTCCAGCACCGTGCGGTCCATCTGGAGCATTTCCGTGCGGTACTGGGAGTAGTAGCCTTCCTTGACGTTGTGGCCGAGGATACGTTCGCCCTGCTGAACAGGCAGGGCACCGGCGGCGAGCTTGAGCAGGGTGGACTTGCCCGCGCCGTTGGGTCCCACCAGCACCACGCGCTGCCCACGTTCCACCTCGAAATCCACGCCGCGATACACGACGTTCTCACCATAGGCGTGATGGACGCCTTTGAGCGTGATGACCCGCTGCCCGCTGCGCACCGGCTGGGGAAAGGAAAAGCCCATCACCGGCCCGGCGGATTCCGGCGCCTCGATTTTCTCCATGCGGTCAATCTGTTTCAGCTTGGCCTGCGCCTGCGACGCCTTGCTGGCCTTGGCGCCAAAGCGGTCCGCGAACTCCTGCAACCGCGCGATGTCGCGCTGCTGGTTCTTATAGGCGGCCAGTTGTTGCACCTCGGCGGCAGCGCGCTGTTCCAGGAAATTGTCGTAATTGCCGGTATAGGAATACAGTTTTGATTGCCGCAGCTCGATGACCCCGGTGACGAGCTGGTTCAGAAACTCGCGGTCGTGCGAAATGATCACGATGCCGCCCGGATACGCGCTGAGATATTCCTGGAACCACAGCAGCGTTTCCAGGTCGAGATGGTTCGTCGGCTCATCGAGCATCAACAGGTCCGGCTCCTGCACGAGCAACCGTGCAAGGTGCCCGCGCATCACCCACCCGCCGCTTAGTTCCCGTGCGGGCCGGTCAAAATCGCTCTCACGAAAGGCCAGGCCGGCGAGGATTTTCTTCGCGCGCGCGTCAAGCTGCCACCCGCCCAGTTCATCGTAGCGGGCATGGAGATTATCGTGCGGATCAATATCGTCCGGATGCGTCGTATCCCAAGCCTTGAGCTTCCGCCGCACTTCCACAAACTCCGGCGAAATGGAGGTGGCCAGTTCCAGCACGGTCTCCTCCCCCACCGGCGCGCTCTCCTGCGGCAGAAAGCCGACTGTGGCGCCGCGCTGGCGCATGATCTGGCCGTGATCGCATTCCTCCTGGCCCAGGATCAATTTAAACAACGTGGACTTCCCCGCGCCGTTCGGCCCCACTAGGCCGAGCCGATCGTCGCGGTTAATCTGGAGCGTCACGTCTTCGAACAAGGTGCGCCCGCCATAGGATTTGCTGACTTCCGAAAGTGTAAACATCAGGACTGGTAAGTATGGGGCAAGCCGCGCCGTTTGGAAACCACGAAATGTGTACTTCTGGCAGAAATGTTTCCCGCCACCCTGCTTTATAGCGATAACCCGGCAAAATTAAGGCTCCGACAGCAGCAAACCCAAGAGCACTTGGGCATAGAGACGATGACCAAAATCATTGGGGTGATTCACCCCGTTGCCGGTCAGATCGTGGTAACGCTTGCGTTCCATCATTTGCGACCACAGTGTGGTCATATAAAAATATATTGCCATCCGCATTCCTATCAGTGAACGTTTCTGCGCCAGCGCCAAAGCGTTGGTAAAACTAAATCTGGCAGTTGAAACATGCATAAAATAAAAACCCTTGCACGCATCCGGTTATGGTTGGGATTGGCCGTGCTGGCGTGCGGGGCACTTTGGGTGCCGGGCACGTGGGCGGCGGCATCACCCCCATTGTCCGGCCGGGCCGCGCCGATCGCTTTCGGCACGTTGCAGACCGATGGCAAACATGCCGCTGAAGAGTACGGCGGCGGCCTGCGGCTGGCGATGATGGAGATTTTCTGGGATCGCTACGAACTCCGCCCGGGGGAATTTTCGGCGGACTACGCCGCCGCCCAGCAGCGGACACTCAAGCGGTTCAAGGACCTCGGTTTCCAGGTTACCTTGGCTCTCGGGATTCACTATCCACCCCGCTGGTTGAAGCAGGAGCCCAATGCGAAGTTTGTCAACCAACATGGTGACCACAGCCGAGATCTGAATTTCGTCTTCAACCAGCAAATGCGCCAGCACGCGGAACGTTACCTGGCGCGCATTCAGGCGGACTTGGGCTTCGATAACTTCTGGGCCGTCCGCCTCACTTCGGGCGGGAATGGCGAGGTGCTTTACCCCGAAGGCGGCAGCTACTGGGCGTTTGACGTGAACGCGCAAAATGGCCCGGCTCTTCCTCCAACTCTGCCGCGCTGCCCGTATCCGGGTTGGAAACCGGGCCAACCCGGTCTGGCCGCCGCGCAGGTGCGGCAATGGGCGGATTGGTATGTTCGCTGCCTGGCGTTGAGTGTCGCCTGGCAACAGAGTGTGCTCGACAAGTTGGGCTTCACGGGATGGTACCAGATTCTCACTCCTGGCTCCGGGGTTCGCCCTTCCGCCTATGACGATGTCATTCGGAAAAACCTGCCCGATGGACTTCTGGGCGTCGGTGCGGCCTGGCAAAAACTCTACGAATTCCTGCCCGACAAACGTCGGGCCGTGGTTTACATCTCCTCCGTGGCTGATCGCTCCGGCCACGACGATCTGCCGCAGCCTGAAGATGTCCAGGTGCCGCTATCGGACCCGTCGGCCAACAAATGGTCGGCCACCCGTTGGCAAGTACGCCTCGCTCGCGCGTACGGCCTGCCGGTTGGCGGAGAAAACCCGGGGTACAACCAACCGGCGTCGCTGAATCCTCATTATGTTGACCTATCGCCGGCGGGAATGTTGGCGCGGTCATTGGCTCAGGCCAGAGCCGGCCATTTTCAATGCTTTTACTGGGCGCATTCCGCCCAGTTGTGGGATGGCACCATGCCATTCTCGAATTACGTCACCGCCATCACCACCGCCCCAACGCAGAGTTATCCCAAGGCGCGGTAAAGCGAAATTGTCCCCCCAAATACCCCATCAAAGAATATTCTTTCTCCTTCCCATTTTTGTGCCAGCCGTTACATTTACCGTCAGTTAAACTCACCCGGCGCTGATGGTTTGTGGGTTGGTGGCCGGAGGTGGAATCGTATGCAAATAAATTGGTCAACTACTGAAACAGAACCTCTTGGAAGGCGGCAAGGCCGCGCTTACCTCCAAGGAAACCAAATACCTTGCCAATAAAGAAAGCGAATCCATCCTGGCCGATACCACGGAACTTCTTAAACTGCTGACAAGCATCATCAAATCCATAAAACAAGGAATGCCCCAATGATCATTTTCTATTATCCATTACCTTTTCCAGGCCTTCACCGGAGAACTGTGAAATTTGATGCTTAAAACAACCGTAGCTGCCAAACCGGACCACCCCGATGCGCATCCGCGAATTTCAAACTGAACTCTGGCTGCCGCTGTCGCCGGAGGAGCTGTTCCCGTTCTTCGCGGACGCGGCGAACCTGGATGCCATCACGCCGCCGTGGATGCATTTTCACATCGTTACGCCACCACCCATCACGATGCGCGAGGGTGCGCTCATTGATTACAAGTTACGTGTGCGCGGCGTTCCGCTTCGCTGGCGGACGCGCATCAGCGCGTGGCAGCCGCCGCATCGGTTCGTGGACGAGCAGCTTCGCGGGCCTTACCGGCAGTGGATTCACGAGCATACGTTCGAGGCGCGCGACGGCGGCACGCTGACCCGCGACGTGGTGCGCTATGCCGTGCCATTCGATTTCATCCTGCACGGCTGGCTGGTGCGGCCGGACGTGGAAAAGATTTTCCGGTATCGCGCCAGGGCGTTGCAGCAGCGTTTTGGCAAGGGAGGAAAGGCAACGCCATGAACGCGACGATATACCCATCACCGGGTGGGATGCGGCGCTGGCTGGCACTGGCCGGCTGGCTGCTGCTGTGTTTTGCGGCGGCGGCGGGTGGGGCGGTGTTCATGCCGGGGGAGTGGTATGCCGCGCTCAAGAAGCCTGCGTGGAATCCGCCGGGGTGGGTGTTCGGCCCGGTCTGGACGGCGCTCTACACGATGATGGCAGTGGCGGCGTGGCTGGTCTGGCAACGCGGAGGGTTCACCGCACAACGCCGGCCGTTGGGGTTGTTCCTCGCACAACTCGTTTTCAACGCCGGGTGGACGCCGCTGTTTTTTGGACTGCACCGCCCCGGCGTGGCATTCGCGGAAATCATCCTGCTCTGGCTGGCCATAGCGTGGACCATCGCAGCGTTTTGGCGGGTGCATCGCGTCACCGCCTGGTTGCTGGCACCCTATCTGGTGTGGGTGAGTTTTGCGGCGGTGCTCAACGGAACGTTGTGGCGGCTGAACTTATGAGCCGGGTTCGAGAGTTAATTCAAGCAATGAACACGCACCCAGAGAGACTTTGGGCCACCGTGACCAGGTTTACTGCATTGACGGGGTAGCCAGAGCCAGGCTGGAGGTGGTGGACTGTGGCTGGACTTTTCGACAAACACGGTGATTGTCCGTCCGCCAATCACACCTCCCCTCACAAATCACTCTCTTTTCCCCTCTCGCCCCATTCCTCCCATCGCCCAATCCCGTGCATTCTGTTCATCCTGTCAAAATTCTTTATCCTTCCCATTTTTGCGCTAATCGGTAGATTCAGTTCCAAGTAAACCCACCCAGCGTTAGCTGATTTGTTGGTTGGTGGCTGGAGGGTGAAAACGGTATGCAAACAAATTGGTCAACTGTTGAAGGTGTCTCATCGCAACCGGGGAATA
>JBAXGN010000295.1 GCA_037139415.1 Verrucomicrobiota bacterium
CCTCGGCCTTTCTCTTCGCCTCCTCTTCCCGCGTTTTCTGTTCCGCCAACGCCTTCTGTTTCTCCGCTTCCTCGGCCTTCCGCTTTTCCTCCGCCAGCCGTTGCTCCTCGGCCACCCGCTTGGCTTCCGCGTCTGCCTTCTTCCTCGCCTCCTCTTTGGCTTCGGCCTGCACCCGAGCCAGCCGTGCCTGCTCCGCCTTTTCCTCGGCCAACCGTTGCTCCTCGGCCAGCCGCTTGGTGTTCGCGATACGGCGCACGTCATCCAGAGCCTTGGCTTCCTGCCGCTGTTGTTCCGGTAGATGCATGTTCCAATACCATCCCCCCACCGCCAGCAAGGCCAACACCACCACAGCCGCCAGAACCCACCGGTGCTTGGACACCGTAGGCCGTTCCGGCGTGTGCGCCGCGATGGTCACCGGCACCGCGCCAGCTTCCGACGTTGGGAGTCCCGGCTTCAGCCGGTCCGCTTCGCTGGGAGACGCCGCCACGGTGGGCGGCAATTCTGGGCGGGTCGCCGGTTTGGTGGCGGGGATGGCTTGAACTTGCTCCGCCGCGATGGTGACCGGGATTACCTCAGATTGAGAGGCCGGAATGGTTGCGGGGATCACCTCAGCGGGCGAGGCCGCCACCGTCGGCGGCGCTGCTGGCGGATTACTCGCAGGCGAGACGTTCCCTTCTAACTCCTGACTCCCAACTCCTAACTTCTGCTCTCCCCCTTCTGCCTTTTGCTTTTTGCCTTCTGCCTGGGTTTCCCCTTCTGTCTTTTCTAACCGTTCCCACACTTCCCTGGCGCTGACTGGCCGTTCCTCGGCTTGCTTGGCCAGGCAGGCCATCACCACGGCGACCACGTGAGCCGGGATGTCATTCTTGATTTCCAAATCTGCCAGCCGCACCGCCATCGGCTCCGGCGGCTGGTGCAGGATCTGATACTCGATCACCCCCTGGCAAAACGGCGGCTTGCTGGTGCATAACTGGTAGAGCGACGCCCCCAGCGCATACACGTCATCCGATGGCTTGGCGTTCTTGCCCGTCAGTTGCTGCGGACTCATGTACGGCACCGTGCCGCTGGTGTCCGAGCGGCCTGTCGCCCGGCTCATCGAGTCGCTCATGATGGCCGCAATCCCGAAGTCCGCCAGCTTCAGCCGCCCCTTGGTGTCCACCAGCATGTTCGCCGGTTTCAAATCCCGATGCACCACACCCTCGGCGTGCGCGTAATCCAGCGCCTCGCACAGTTGCCGGACCAGCGGCGCGACCACGTCCCATTGGAAGACGCCATCCGGCTGATCCCAGCGCAGTTCCTCCAGGGATTTGCCCTCGATGAATTCCATGGAGATGAAGGCCGGCTCGTTGGGCGGCTGGTGGAAGTCGTGAATGCGGATGATATTCTGGTGGGTGAGCTTGTGCGCCCGCGCGGTCTCCCGGCGCAACCCCACCAGCGCCTCGCGGTCCTCCTGCACTTGTGGCGGCAGGAACTTGAGCGCCGCCGCCTCGTTCAAATGTTCGTCTTGCGCCAGCCAGACGACCCCCATGCCGCCTTGGCCTAGCTTGCGAACCAAAGTGTAACGCCCCGCCCCAGCCTTCTGGCCGGGGACGAATTGCGCGCTGCCGGTTGGACTTGCCATGGCGGGGAGAGTAAGAAAAGATGCCTTGCGAGTCAAACATTACCGCTACCGCCGATAACCCCCTGCCCTTTTCCGCTACGACCGGCGCAGCGCCAGGATCAGCGCGTTCAGCGTGTTCAGGATCGTGCCCACCTCCCATTGCGTCGGCGGATCGCTCACGACGCAATCCATGGGCAGCACATAGGAACGGTGAAATCACGATTGACGTTTTGAGGCAGGTATGGACAATTCGGCACAGCTATGGAAGCAAAAGAAATTTCATCCTTGGACCGCGCACTGGCTAAAATATGCCTAAGTTGCCTGGTTTGCCGTCGGGCTCGAACAAAGCAACAGGGGGCGGCGTACTGGTTCGTGAGCCGGGTGGAAGATAAAATATGCCCCTTCTGCCGCGCCTACGAGCGGGTTTATGGGCGTAAAGCACACGTGGTTTCTCCTCCACGCCCATGAATGGTCCCGTGCAACTGGTGGAAATTCCGCGCACGCCAGCAGGCGTTTCCCGTTTTCTCAAGGTGAGTTACGGGATTTACGGCGATGATCCCAATTGGGTGGCCCCGTTATTGGTGGACCTGGAAAAGGTGTTCACCAACGCCAATCCGCTATTCCAACACGCAGAGATGAAGTTATGGGTGGCTGTGCGGCAGGGCAAAGATGTTGGCCGCATCGCCGGCATTGTGGATCGCCACTACAATGAATACCACAAAGTCGCCGCCGCGTTTTTTGGTTTTTTTGAATCCATCAACGATGCCGCCGTGAGCCAACCACTATTCCAGGCGGCCATTGCCTGGGCGCGTCAACACGGCGCCACCACGATGCTGGGGCCCATGAATCCCACTACCAACGACGAATGCGGCTTGCTCGTCAAAGGGTATGATTCCCCGCCGGTTTTCATGATGACTTACAACCCACCGTATTACGCGGAACTGATCGAGGCCCAAGGCTTCGCTAAAACCAAGGATTTGCTCGCCTTTTATTTCGACTTGAAAAATACCCCGATGGAACGGTTCAACCGGCTGGCAGCCAAGTTTGCCAAACGGGAACCACAGATAAAAATCCGCCCTATTTTGCGGAAAAATCTGGAAGCCGACCTGGGTAAAATCAAAGAGGTTTATAACGAAGCCTGGCAGGAAAACTGGGGCTTTGTGCCCATGACCGATTTGGAACTCAACTTCATGGCGAGTCGGCTGAAGCCCATGCTGAAAGAGGGCATTTCTTATCTGGCCGAACTGCCGGGAGAAACCGTCGGGTTCCTCCTGGCACTGCCGGATTTCAACCAGGCGATGAAACCTTTGCGCGGACACCTGATCACCCCGCACATATTCAGTTTCATCCCTTATCTATTGGGATGGAAGGAGACGAATATCGTGAGGGTGATCACGCTGGGAGTAAAAAATAAATATCGCGGACGCGGTATTGAGGCCGCCATGCTGGCAGATGGGCTGCGCCAAGGGTTCAAGCTGGGATTTAAATTTGTCGAAGCTTCCTGGATTTTGGAGGACAATATCGCCGTTCAACGAGTCATTGAATTATTCGGAGGGTATCCGTACAAAACCTACCGAATTTATGAAAAGACCATTCACTAGCCTCATTCAAGTTTCCTCAGAAGGATCGCGCCAGGGACGAATCGTGATGGAGGCAATTTCATGCACATCAATGTAGTACAAGCTGGCGTCCTTGAATTTCAGAAAAATGGTTTCATTGGTGACATGCCCGTCTTCCACCCGTGTCTGAGGCGAAAACTCCTGATCGCTATTCTTAAAACGAATTACCACCGAAATATTTTTCAGCGGTGACCGATACAGCAATGATAAATCTTTGGCATTCATGGACCGGGCTTGGTCTAAGGCAAATTACTGCCGGGAGCAAGCAGAAATTATGGATGCTTTTTTTGCGGGCACACGCCATTTGTCACCATTTCCGGCTTGCCAGTGTTTCAGCGAAAGCCTGATAGTCGTCCCGTTATTGAGATATACGTGTTAAACGTAAGGATTTAAATTATGAACAAAGTGCGTTTTGGCATTATCGGCATGGGCAACATGGGCAAGTTTCACGCGGATTACTTGATGAAAGGCAGGATCACGCGCGGTGAACTGGCGGCCGTGAGTGATTCCTTCACGCCGAACCTTGAGCCATTCAAAGATAAGGTCACGACCTTTGACAGCAGCGAGAAGCTGATCCGCTCGGGCAAGGTGGATGCAGTCATCATTGCCACCCCGCATTATTTGCACACCAGCATCGGCATTGACGCCTTGCAAAACAACCTGCATGTGTTGGTGGAAAAACCAATTTCGGTACACAAGGCGGATTGCGAACGCCTGCTGGCCGCGCACACCAATCAGAAGCTGGTGTTTGCCGCCATGTTCCAAATGCGCACGGATCCCAGGTATAAACGGATCAAGAGGCTTATCGCAGATGGCGAACTCGGTGAAATCCTGCGGACCAACTGGATCGTGACGGACTGGTACCGCACCGAGACCTATTACGCCAGCGGTGGCTGGCGGGCCACTTGGAAGGGTGAAGGTGGCGGCGTATTGCTCAACCAATGCCCGCACAATCTGGATATGTTCACCTGGCTGGCGGGACGCCCCGCGAAAGTGCGCGGTTTCTGCCAGTTAGGACGTTTCCATAACATTGAGGTTGAAGACAATGTGACCGCCTTTCTGGAATACCCGAATGGCGGCACCGGAGTATTCATCACGTCCACAGGCGAAGCCCCAGGCACAAACCGGCTGGAAATCATTGGTGAACGCGGTAAGTTGTTGTTGGAGCACGGCAAGATCACCTTTACCCGCAACGAAGTTTCCATGCTGCAGTTCAGCAAAATAGCCAAAGCAGGCTTTGCGAAACCAGACGTATGGAATGTCGAAATTCCCGTGGAAGGCGGCGCGCAGCACCACGAAATATCGCAAAATTTCGTGGATGCCATTCTGGATGGCACGCAACTCATCGCCCCGGCTTCCGAAGGAATCTGGTCCATCGAACTTGCCAATGCGATTTTATACTCCTCGCTGACCAACCAGACGATTGACCTGCCGTTAAACAGCGCGGACTACGAACAGAAGCTGCAGCAGTTGATCGCCGAATCAAAATTCGAGAAGAAAGTTGTACAGACCATCGGAGAAGACTTCTCGAAATCATTCAGTCGGTAATTTGGAACCTGAAAAGGGACAGTTCTATCCATGGATTTTACTCATGGCACGGATGGAACACAACCTGTCTCATTTTTGCGATGGCACGCCCAAAAGCTGGACGTTTCTCAAAAATGATGCATTTGCAACTAGTTAATCATTAGTATTTTATAAAACCAGATCGCCACACTTAAACTCGGCCAGCTTTATGCTATAGCAGGAGTTGTCGTATGAAACTGGCTGTGTTTATCGAGCGTGATGGCGTTCTGAATCATGTGCGTTCTGAAAGGCAGGTTCAGATCACGCCGTTAAGTTTGTCTGAGTTCCATTTAAAACTGGACGCCGTGCTTCCTTTGCGTCGCCTGCAAGCGGCAGGGTTTGTTGTGCTGGCCACGACCAACCAGCCGGGGTTGTCGCGCGGTTACCAATCCAGGCGCGATCTGGATTTGATGCATGAGCTAATGCGCGGGAAGTTGGGCTTGGATGGCATCCTGGTTTGTCCGCACGACGAAACCGACCGCTGTCCCTGCCGAAAACCAAAACCTGGCCTGCTTACCGAAGCGGCCTTCACCTGGCATTTCGATCTCGACCACTCTTTTGTGATCAGTGACAAATGGCTGGATGCTGACGCCGCCCGGCAAGTGGGATGCACCTCGCTGATGATTCGATCCCAGTGGATTGGGCAGGTGCATCACGACTTTGTCGTGCCAAGTTTGGAAGCGGCGGTGGAGAAACTCCTTCACCTGCACACGCAACAATTCATGCTGACGCATTGACCGGATAGCGAAATGGGCGCGACAATTTCGTAAAATTTGTGGCGCAACTGTTTTTCCAAGTCTATTTTTGTTTCTCCATCACCGGAAGCTCGCTGGGATACGGGTCAAATTTCATCTCGGGAACATCGTTGGGACTGACACGTCGGGAACCACCGACCACCGTGACTTGGCCATTATCACCTTTCCGCAGGTGCGGACGGGTATTGGAGTAGTCATGGCTCTGCCGGCACACAATATCTCCCCCTGGAGCAATCACCGCGTAACCGAAAGATTTGGCACCGGTCTGCTGCAATATATGCAAATGACTGGTGCGATCCACCAACGCTTCCGGGGTGTTGAACGATACCATCGGCCCAAGACC
>JBAXGN010000296.1 GCA_037139415.1 Verrucomicrobiota bacterium
ACACCGGGGGAAACGTCAACGGGTCGTGGGGGCACGCGAATCCTCTGCGGGCTGCTGCGGCGGGCTGTAACGAAGCTTTAGCGAAGTGAAGGACCGCCGGTGGCCACGGAGTGTGTCAAAGCAGGCGCAGACTGATTTCGGCGGCGGCCGTGGCGTTGCCCGTGCGCGAAACAGCGGACGTTTACGTCCGCCGCGCACGGGTACGCCGCCGGGCAGGCTCCGGCCTGCTCGCAGAAAAATCGGAATGGAACGCAGCGACGCTTGCGTCGCAAGTGACATGGAGTCGAGGACGGCGCAGACTGAACGTGGTCCCTTTCCCGTCTCGCTTCGGCTGGTTTCATTTTTTCGATTCATCCCTTTAAAAACAGGCGGTTAAGCGGTGCTGGCGCTGAAGCTTGCGTAAGCGCCACTTGAGGTGAGCTGTGTTGGCCGACGGAGTGCGTGCCGCACCGGCCAAATGAGTACCTACACAGCGAGCCTTCGGCTGCACCGCGTCGTTTGGAAACGCACTCACCTTATGATGTGGGTTCAAAAGGCCGCTTCAGCGGCACGGCAATTCCTCCGCATAGCGGGAAATATTGGCCCCCATCGTGAGTGACCAGCGCGCACACAGCCCCTGGAACGACAAGCACGGTTATCAAACATGGAAAGCCTGAGAATAGGAAAAACCCTTAGTCGTGCGCGATGGTAGTGAGAGGGCCGCGGTCACAGCGCCTAGAATCAAGGGAAGCAGCGGCCCGGTGCGGCGGTGCGAACAAGCGCCATAAAATTGAGGCTCGGGTTAATTGGAATGATAGATTTGGAATTAAAAAAAGGGTTCATTGGAGCACCGCACGCACGAACGTCACGAACGCGCACGGCAAGCACCCTAGAACTGGAACCACCCTTGGACGGGCGCGCCTCCAGGTCAACAATCCGTGAGACCGTAGCGAGTAATGGCGGACACCAGGGTCAAGGGGCGTGGCCGCCACCACGAGCGAAGGGCGAACTGACTTCCACGCTGAGCGCAGCGAACTGACATCCTCGGGGCGTATCGAATTGCAAGAAACTACTGGAATCCATGGCGGGCATCGAGGTCGCGGCAGCGGAGCACTACAGGAATCCAAGTCACCATTAATCGCGGAATCCGCATCGAATGGCGCGTGAGCGGGGGCGCTCCAGAAAGCGAGTCAACTCTGGTGTCCACAGTGCGTGTCGGTCGGCGCGCCAGCGGGGGCGCTCCAGAAAGCGAGCCAGCTCTGGTGTCCAGAGCGCGTGTCAGTCGGCGCGGGAGCGGGAGCGTATCAGAAAGCGAGTCAACTCTGGTGTTCCGAGTGAGTATCGAACGGCGGTCACCCCGGAACACCTGTTGCGTAGCATCAGGTGTGGAGGGGTGACGCCGTGGCCACGTGTGGTGTGCCGTGCGTGGTGTGGTGGTGCCTGTGATGTCATGGAGAGTCGCGCAAAGTCATGGAGAGTCATGCATAGACTTGTTGTCCTGGCGTGCGGGTATGCGTAAATTATGGGTGGATAATTTATGCCAGTAAATACGACGCATCCTGAATATGATCTGATGGCCGCCACATGGAGCCGCGCCCGCGACATCATGGGTGGCGAGGACGCCATCAAGGCCGCCGGCGAGAAATACCTGCCAAAACTTGAATCGCAAAGCGATGAGGAATACCAGGCATACAAGGCGCGGGCGGTGTTCTTCAACGCCACGGCCCGCACGCTGGCGGGTTATGTGGGCATGATCTTCCGCAAGCCGCCGTACATCAAACTGCCGGAAAGCAACAGCGCCCTGGGGAAAGCCATGGCGGAGTTCAATAATGACGCCGATATGCTGGGGACTTCGCTTTATGGGTACTCCAAACAGGTTGTCAGTGAAGTGGTCAGTGTTGGACGCTGCGGCACGCTGGTGGATTGGCAGGGTGATGTGGAAAGCCGCGCATACGCGGCGCTGTACCGGGCTGAGGAGATTTTGAACTGGCGCGTGGAACGGGTGAATGGGCGCAGCATCGCCACACTGGTGGTGCTGCATGAGCCGGAGGGTGGTGAACGGAACAGCGCCGACTTGTTTGACGCGACGGCTGGGGAACAGATCAGGGTGCTGAGATTGGATAGAACGAATGGGATTGATGGGACTAATGCAGTGCGGTGTGTGGTGGATATTTGGCGACCGAAAAAGGACGCAAAAGGCAAAGGCGGAAAATCCGAATGGGAGTTGGTGGAAACGCGGGTTCCGTTGCGACTCGGAAAGCCGCTGCCGTTGATTCCGTTTGTGTTTCATGGGCCGGAGAACTCGCGCCCGGCGGTGGCGCGGATCCCCCTGGATGACATCATCCCGGAGAACCTGGGGCATTACCGCATGGATGCCGATTACAAGCACGGGCTACATTACACCGCGCTGCCAACGGCCTATGTGAGTGGGTTTGACAAGGATGCAAAGCTGAAGATCGGCTCCAGCGTGGCATGGTCCACAGAAACCACGGGGGCCACGGCTGGGTTCCTAGAGTTCACCGGCCAGGGTCTCACGTCGTTTGAACGGGCGCTGGACCACGCCGAACGATTGATGGCCGTGATGGGATCGCGGTTGCTGGAAGGTCAGAAGAAGGTGGCGGAGACAGCCGAGGCGCTGCAAATCAGGCAGAGTGGCGAGGATAGCATTCTGAGCAGCGTGGCCACGAGCATCAGCGAATCGCTGACGCATGTGGTGCGCTGGGTGTACTGGTGGAATTCCACGGAAGAAAATCCCGAAGACATCACGGACCAGCAGGCACTGTTGGATTTGAATACGGATTTCCGCACGCATGGTATGGCGGCCACCGAAGTGACCGCGCTGGTGGCGGCGTGGCAGGCTGGGGCCATCAGCCAGGATACGATGTTCGAGTTGTTCCGGCGGTCGGAGATTCTGCCGGATGGTAGAGGAAATGATGAGGAAAAGGGGTTGATTGCGATGAGTGCCAGAGGCGGAAGTAGTCAAGCGCGCTCCACCGCTTTAACCTGATTGATAACCTCTGGAACTTCACCTATGCCGGACCAGTCAAGCGGCACGAGGAAATGGTTGGAAGGCTTGAGCAGCTTACGAAAATGATCTTGGAGAATAGTCAAATCTGTCGCCGTGAGGTCTTTCCTGGTGCCAATACCGACATCATCGATGTGACAGAGTTTCCATTTTTTTTTGTTAACACAATCCCTTGTTGAGATCTTGCAATGGTAAGTCATCTTTGGATGTTCTGCGCTCTTGGGGATATAGACAACAGGAATTAAATCGTCGACCAGCATCTTCTTTATCTGATCAACGGTATAGGTATTCCCACTGTAGGCCCGAGAAAAAGCCCACTGTGCAGGGGCATTGTCAACGCAAACGAGCTCTCTGCCAGACTGGTGACGCAAGAGCGAACCTCTCACAATTGAACTCTTACGGATAAACAGTGGTAGCGCCTCTGAAGTCGCCCAAGCCTCCACAAGTTCGTCCCATGCTTGTTTTATTGCTGGCTGGATCCGAGGGCGGTCCGGAGACTGCGCCCACATCAGCCCAAGAGCGGCGACGGCCGCCCTTAAGTCCGCATTCATGGCTGGGCAATGAGGTAACATAAACCGCTAGCATCATGCCGGCTCAAAACTTGTCAAATTATTTAGCAAAAATGTTTTGTCCCGAAAAGTCGCGGAGAGTCACCCATTGTGCCTGCACTGTCCTGGTTGGAAAAGCGCCAAGCGCCAAGATGAAAATGGGGCGTAAAAACAGGGTGTATGGTGCGAAAAGGCAGAAGGCAGAAGTGAAAATAGAGTCTCCTGACGTCGACTGCTACGATCAAAAATATATTATGGCACTGAAGTTTAAATACAAAGCGAAAGAGGAAATTCCGGCGGAACACGCCGGGTTCTACACTGAACGCGACGGCGCGTGGTTGCTGGATGCTGATGGAGCAGTCGAGAAAACCAAGCTGGATGAGTTCCGCGCCCATAACGTGGCCCTCGCCAAGGAGCGCGATGAGTTGCGCCAGCGGTTCGAGGGGATTGACCCGGATGAGGTCCGCCGGTTGGCGGATGAAAAGCGCAAGCTCGAGGAAGCCGCGCAACTCAAGGCGGGCGAGGCTGAGAAGGTCGTCGAGGCCCGCGTGAAGGCGGTGAAGGCTGATCTGGATAAACAACTTTCGTCCGTAGCCAGCGAGCGCGATGCGCTCAATGCGCGGCTGGCGTCCATCCAGATTGACCAGGCGGTGACCAGTGAGGCCACCAAGCGCGGGCTGCGGGCCAGCGCGACGCCGGACATCATGGCGCGGGCACGCAGTGTGTTCCGGCTGGTGAACGGGGCACCGGCGGCGTTTGAGGCGGATGGCCAGACGGCCCGCACGGGCAAGGATGGCCTCACCCCGATGACTTTGGCGGAGTGGATCGACACGCAAGTGTCGGAGGCTCCGCATTTGTTTGAATCCAACGCGGGCAGCGGGGCTGCCAGCACCGGCTCCGGTGGAGTCGGCAACCGGACCATGAAAAACCCGTTCCGCAAGGAAACGTGGAATCTCACGGAACAAATGAAACTGCAGAGAACCGACCCGGTTTTGGCGGCGCGACTGAAAAGCCAAAGCTGAAAGTGGAAAGCAGAAATAAAAACAACAAAGGCGCCGACTGATGTCGGCGGCTACGGAGAAACAAGAAAGGAAACGGAGTAAGTTATGAGCAAGACAACGGTGGCAGACATTATCATCCCGACGCAGTTTGAGAAGTACGCGATTGAGCGGACTGCCGAACTGAGCAATTTCGGGCAATGCGGCATCATTGAGCACTCGCCGGTGTTTGATGCCTTGGCTAATGGCGGCGGGCGCACGGTGGATATGCCGTTCTGGAAGGACTTGACGGCAACCCGGCAATTGCTGAGCGATTCGGCGTCGCTCACGGTGAACAAAATCAGCGCCGACAAGGACATTGCCCGGATTCACAATGATGCCCAGGTGTGGTCGTCGAATCACCTGGCCAAGGTGATTGCCGGTGAGGACCCGATGCAGGCCATTGTGGACCTGGTGGCGGAATACTGGGCGCGCACGGATGAGGCGTTGGTGATTTCGTGCCTCAAGGGCATCTTTGCCGCCGCCAGTATGAGCGGCAACCTGCTGGCGATCCATTCGGAGACGGTCGCCGGGCAGACCGCCGCGACGCGGCTCAATGGGGCCACGTTCGTGGATGCCACGTCGAAGCTGGGCGATTGCGCGGACCGGCTGACGGCGGTGGCGATGCACTCTGCCACGGAAGCCGCGCTGCGCAAACTGGACTTGATTGACTTCATTCCGGACAGCGAGGGTAAGGCGCAAATCCGCACCTTCCAGGGGCGGCGGGTCATCGTGGATGACAGCCTGCCGACGCGGGCGGGCTCGACTGATGGCACGGTGTACACCTCCTACCTGTTCGGGCCGGGGGCGTTCGCCAAGGGCGCGGCACCGCTGGACGGCACACCGCTGCAAAGCGGCACCGGCACGGAAGGGGTCGAGCTTTTCCGTGATTCCCTGGCAAGCGACACGGCGTTGATCAACCGGCGGCGCTACATCCTGCACCCCCGGGGGGTGAAGTTCACCAGTGCCTCGGTGGCGGGCGACTCGCCCACCAACGCGGAACTGGAAACCGCTGCGAACTGGGTCCGCGTGTTTGAAAACAAAAACGTGCGGATCGTGGCGGTGACGCATAATAATTAGTTGATGGTTGAGAGTTGAGAGTTGATGGTTGAAAATGAAAACCACCCCTCATCCGGCCTTCGGCCACCTTCTCCCCTGTGCGAGCCGCACTGGCCATCAGGGGAGAAGGGATTTTGTTTTGGACGGTCTACCCAGGGTGGCGGCCTTTGGCCTTACCCTTATATGTTCCCTGCGATGAATTTGATCACAAGCGTCATGATTGTCCGG
>JBAXGN010000297.1 GCA_037139415.1 Verrucomicrobiota bacterium
GCCCAGCCAAGGGCCTCAAAAAATGACCAAGGGTTTTTCAGCAGAATCAATACTGCCGAGGGAGCCCGAAATGGATTCCCGTGATTTACATGCACTATGACTATGAGTACTGAGAACCAGGCCCACTTGACACCGCCACTGGTGCCAGAATTGCCCATGCACTCCACTCCCCTGCCGCCAGTTGCGCCGCCATCCAAAAAGCGCCGCCGCTGGTTGTACGTGGTGATTCCGCTGGCTTCGCTCCTACTGCTGGCGATCCTGGCTGTGGCCGGGATTGGCCTCTATGTGCATTCCCTCGTCCAGACCTACACCTCCTTAAAGCCGGCGGTGCTGCCCAAGGGCGACGCCTCGCCCGCCGCCCTGAAGGCGGTCTTTATGCGGTTGGGCGATTTCAAAATCGCTTTGGAAAATAGCAAGCCGGTCCGCCCGCTTCGGATTTCCGCCGATGATTTGAACGCCTTGATCGCGGCCGACGCCAAGCAGCAGGGGAGATTGTTTATGCGCATCCAGGACAACGTATTGTGGGCGGATTTTTCCCTCCCGCTCGACCAGGATCCCAAGAACAAGAATAATAAAATGCTCAAGGGCCGGTATGCCAACGGCGTGGCGGCGCTGACGCTCAAGCGCGGCGAGGATGGCTTCCTCTCCTTGAAAGTCAAATCCATCAAGGCCAACGGCAAAGATATTCCCGGCTGGCTGCTTAAAAAGGCACAGGAAAAGGATTTATTGGATCAAATGCAGAGCAACGCGCAAGCTGCCGCCATCCTCCAGCATCTCGACGATGTGCAGATCAAGGACAACTGCATTACCCTGGTGCCTGTGGATCGTCTGTAAAAATCTCATTGTCCCGCAGGCTTCCTTGGACCTACACTGGGAGCGTGTTCAGCGCTTCACCGCAGTTGATTGATTGCCACCTGCATTTGCAGGCCGATGCCTTGTGGCCGCACTGGCCCGCTGTGCTGGCCCGCGCGCGAATGCAGGGAGTTCATGGATTCGTGTGCAACGGCACCCGCGAGACAGATTGGCCCCGCGTCTTGGAACTGGCCCGAAGTGAGCCGGATGTTCTGCCCTGTTTTGGCCTGCATCCCTGGTTTGTGGCGGAGCGCTCCGAAACCTGGCTTCAGCAACTGGAACAACACCTTCTAGCCGTACCTTCGGCGGTGGGGGAAATTGGCTTGGACCGTTGGCTTGAACCGCGCGATGAAGCGGTCCAAGAGACGGTATTCCGCGCCCAGTTGGAGTTGGCGCGGCACCTCCAGCGTCCCGTAATGATCCACTGCGTGCACGCCTGGGGCTGGCTGATGGACGTGCTGCGCTCCCAACCGCCCTTGCCACCCGGTATGTTGCTGCATGCCTACGGCGGTCCGGTGGAACTGATCAAGCCTTTGGCCGACATGGGCGCCTATTTTTCCTTTGGCGGCAGCACCCTGGATGAACACACGTTGCGCCAGCGCGAGGCGCTGCCGCGTATCCCGGCGGATCGCCTCCTGCTGGAAACCGACGCTCCGTTTGGACGCCGAGATAAGGCGGTGGCCAATTCCGAAATCCGAAATCCGAAATCCGAATTTGCCAAGGTCCGTCTCCTTACCTCGACGGCTACGAAAGAGGATGAGCGATGCGAGCAAGGCTGGGAAGGCAATGAGCCGGCCAACCTGCCGGCCATTACCCGGGGTATTGCCAGTCTGTTGGGATGTGCGGAAGCGGATTTGGTGGCGCAGAACTGGCGGAATGCGCAGCGGTTATTCGGTCACTGCTTTACTTCACCACGCACGACTCGATTTCCGATTGCTTGAACGCGACGCGTCCGATGCACAGTTCTACCTCTCCGGGTTTCAGGGTATCTACAAATAGCAGCTCCTCCTTCAACCGCAGTACGCCGGTAAGTTCCATCCCGTCATTGAGGCGAACGCAAACCATCCGGTTCAAGGGCACGCCCAACTTATGGGCCAGTAACTGTTGGGCGTGGGCACGCTGTGCATGCCAAGCCGAATAGCCGTCGAAGCCATCCGGTTGCTGGTTGAAATTCAAATCCCCTTGCATGGTCAAGGGTTCCCCGGCGGCGGTTGGTTGTTCATGGTCTGTTGGCAGGCGGCGAAATGCTCCGCGCGGGTGTCCGCCAGCACCGGGAACTCCTGCCGCCACTGTTCCAGCACTCGGTGATCCAGCGTTGCTTGGATCACCCCTTCAGACGTGCCGCCATCCGCCAATATTTTCCCCAGCGGGTCCACGATCAGCGAACGTCCATCGTAAGCCAGTTTTGGGGTTTGACCGCAGCGGTTCACCCCCACCACGAACATCTGATTTTCAATGGCGCGCGCTTGCAAAAGCGCCATCCAATGCCCGATCCGTACGGTGGGCCAGTTGGCGATGACCACGGCAACCGTCGCTCCTTGGAGGGCGGCCAGCCGGAACACCTCGGGAAAACGCAGGTCATAGCAGACAAACAGCGCCAATTTTTCCTCCTGCCAGGGAGCGAGTACCGGTGCGGTGCCGCATTCATAGTGATCGCCCTCCCCCGCCGGATTAAAGACATGTGCCTTGGCGTAGCGCGCTTGGATGCTTCCATCCGGCCCGTATAATAACGCCTCATTTCGTCCCTTGCCCGTTTTGATGCGCGCCGCCACACCTCCGACCAAATACACCCCGACCTCCTGTGCGGTACGGCTTAGGAATTGCGAGGTCTCGCCTCCGGGGGATTCAGCAATGGCTTCCACGTGCATGCTGAACCCGGTGGCAAACAGTTCCGGCAACACCATCAGCGATCCCGGCAGCGGCTTGGCGGCGGCAATCAAGCGGCGCGCGGTTTGATAATTCGCGCGCTTGTCTTCCCAAGCCAGATTCATTTGAATGGCATACACGTTCATGCGAAACGGAGTGTATCGGGATCATCCGGGGATGAAATACAAAAACAGGCCAACACTTCTTGCTTAACATTTGCCAAAAATTGGCTTTCCAACGCCTGCACGTTGACAACCCGCTTCCTTTTGCCCACATTTCCCTTGCTGCGGCCATCCGGATGACGCTTTAACGTTATCTCAGACGCGGTTAATGAACCGAATTTTTTGGTTGGCAGGGCAATAGCAGAGCATAATCACTACTATACATCAGCATGAAAATTGTATCGTTTCAAGAAGCCGTAAAGGTCATTAAAACCAATGACCGCGTGCATATTCACAGCGTCGCGTGCGCGCCGCAAAAATTAATCATGGCCATGTGCGACCGGGGCCGCGCGGGCGAATTCCGTAATGTTCGGATTCAGCATCTGCACACGGAAGGCTCCGCGCCGTATTCCGGCCGGGAGTTTGAAGGGATCTTTCAGTTGGAGTCATTCTTTGTCGGCCATAACGTGCGCAAAGACACCCAGGACGGGTATGCCGATTATATTCCAGTGTTCCTCGGTGAAACCCAGCGCCTCATCCGCGAGGGCTATTGCCCCGTGGATGTCGCCATGGTGCAGGTTTCCCCGCCCGACA
Source organism: Verrucomicrobiota bacterium (assembly GCA_037139415.1). Classification (NCBI taxonomy): domain Bacteria; kingdom Pseudomonadati; phylum Verrucomicrobiota; species Verrucomicrobiota bacterium. The sequence continues at coordinate 3,474 of JBAXGN010000297.1, forward strand.
AGCACGGCTATTGCTCCCTCGGCACCTCCGTGGACGCGACCCTCGCCGCCGTCGAAACCGGCAAAACCGTCATTGGCGTCATCAACCCGCATGTGCCGCGCGCCTTCGGGGATGCCATGATCACCAAGGACATGATTGATATTTGGTGCGAGGATAACGTGCCCTTGATCGAAGCCGCCCCCGCGCTGCCGGACCCGGTTGAAGCGGCCATCGGCCGGCATGTCGCCGCCCTGGTCGAGGATGGTGCCACCCTGCAAATGGGTATCGGAGCCATTCCCAATGCCGTGTTGGGCCAGTTGACCAATCATAAAAACCTGGGCATTCACACCGAAATGTTCGCCGACGGCGTGCTGGAGCTGGTGGAAAAAGGCGTCGTCAACGGCATGGAAAAGAACATTGATCGCGGCCGGATCGTCTCCACGTTCCTCATGGGCTCCAAGAAAGTTTATGACTTCATCCATGATAATCCGGGCGTGCGCATGATGGATGTCGGTTACACCAACAACATTGATATCATCAAACGCAATCCCAAGGTCACCTCCATCAATTCCGCTGTGGAAGTGGATTTAACCGGCCAAGTGTGTGCGGACTCCATTGGTACCCGCCACTTCTCCGGCGTGGGTGGCCAGATTGATTTCTTGCGCGGGGCCTCCGCCTCCAAGGGTGGCAAACCCATCCTGGCGATGCCTTCCGCCACGGCCAAGGGTCTCACCAAAATCGTCCCGACCCTCAAGGTGGGTGCCGGCGTGGTCACCACCCGCCCCAGCCTGCACTGGCTGGTCACGGAATACGGCGCCGTCAATGTCTTCGGCAAACCGCTCCAGGAACGCGCCCGGCTGCTCATGAGCATCGCGCATCCGGATCACCGCGAAGCCCTCGACAAAGCCGCCTTTGAACGCTTTGGCCCGCACTTCCATTACACCCCGCCCGTGGTCAAATCCTGAACCGCGATCGGGTATTCAACATATTTAATAGCAGCCGGCCTTTCGGGGCCGGCTTTTTTTTCATTTTCAATTTGGATATGGAGTGCCGTTTGTGTTGCAATGCCGCGCAGCGACTGGATGACGTGTGACGATTGACGCTGAAATTTTATCCGCTTTGCGCCAGACCCGCGATGGGTACGTGTCGGGGGCCGATCTCGCGCAGCGATTGGGCATTTCCCGCGCCGCCATCTGGGCGCGGATCGAGGATTTGCGCCGGCTGGGATACGACATCGAGGCCAGTCCGCACAAAGGCTATCGCCTTTTGGGCATGCCGGATGTCTTGCACGCCGATGATCTGATGTCCCGCCTCGGCGAAACCCGCGTCATCGGGCGCGTCATCCAGGTCTTTGAGGAAACCAATTCCACCAATGACCTGGCGGAACGCCTGGCGCGCGACGGAGCCAAAGAGGGCGCGGTGGTGATTGCCGAATCCCAAACCAAAGGGCGGGGCCGCATGGGGCGCGTTTGGGTGTCGCCGCCGCGCCAGGGACTCTGGCTCTCCGTCTTGCTGCGGCCGGCCTTGCCGCCGCAGGCCGCCACCCAGATCACCATTGCCGCCGCCACCGCCCTTTCCCGCGCCATCCGCCAGGTCTGCGCGTTGCGCGCGGAAATCAAATGGCCCAATGACATTTTGTTTCGCGGCCGCAAGGCCGCCGGAATTTTGACCGAACTCAGCGCGGACCTGGACCAGATCAAACAAGCCGTGGTCGGGGTGGGCGTGGATGTCAACCTGGCGGCCGCCGATTTTCCCGTGGCCCTGCGCAAGACGGCCACCTCGCTGCGCATCGAATGCGGGCAGCCGGTGTCCCGCGCGGAATTGGCCACCGCGTTTCTGCGCGAACTGGATCAGGCCTACGCGCTGATCTGTGATCAACAATTTGAACGCCTGGCCGACGAATGGATGCAGCAATGCAGCACCATCGGCCAACCGGTCCGCATTCAGGTGGGCGGACGCACCGTGTTCGGTCGGGCAGAGGCGCTCGATTCGGACGGCGCGTTGCTGGTGCGCGCCCAGCACGGCCACTTGGAACGCATCACCGGCGGCGATGTCATCCTCGAAAAATGAGCGCCACGCTTTGCGTCCGGCAACCGAAACGAAAGGGAAGATTTTATGGGTGGGAGAATAACCAGCCGAAGTCCAAATACCGAAATCCGAGGGCTGCAAACTTTTGCAGAAAAATTGAACGGTCGAGTAGGACTGAGGCGCACGCAACCTTGCGGTCCATGTTTCCTCAGTCCC
>JBAXGN010000298.1 GCA_037139415.1 Verrucomicrobiota bacterium
AACGTCGTCCCATCAGCCATCTTGAAAACGTATTCGATCATAAATCAGGACGTAAGGTTACGCCTTTAGTGGAAAAAGCAAAAAAACTTCTCGCAGCAATTTCTTGTCGTCACCAAACGCCGTTTATCCACCGCGAGGGCGAGGGCACTGAACTAACTGATAGGAATTTGCTTTTGGGCACATTGGATGCTTTCACTGGTCGCGTTGCGGTAACCTGGGCATTCAAGGCTTCGCTGTGTTGGTTGCCCAGTTCCGCAAGTTGCTCGACTTTTAACATGTTTCAAATTTCAGTTAATATTTTCCACAACACACTACGGCCCTTCGACGCGCGAGCTGTTCACATGCTTCGAAACCCGCGTGCAGGACATTTTATCAGGATCATACGGGCATAAAATGGCGGCCAATTTCTGAACGCGGCTCGCCGGATCAAGCCACAACTCATAATCCTCAGGCTTCAGAATTACGGGCATGCGGTCATGCAGAGTCGCCACCAGCGTATTTGCCCCGGTGGTAAGGATGGTAAACGTCTCCAATGGCGATGCCTCTTGCGTTGTGGCAAAGAGTTCCTGCTGCGAAGCCGCACTTGGTTGCCATCGTTCCCACAGGCCAGCAAAACAAAATGCCTGCCCATCCTTCAGGGTAAAGTAGTGGGGCAGTTTTCCCGACGACGTGCTCATCCATTCGTAAAATCCGTCTGCCGGAATCAGGCAACGGCGACTCCGCCACGCGTTTCGAAAGCTGGCTTGCTCCATCACGGTCTCCATCCGGGCATTTATTAACTTGCTACCTGGCTTTTCGTCTTTCGCCCAGGCAGGCACCAAACCCCAGCGGAGCAGCCGCAATTCAGTGGCATGCCCCTCTCGAACCACCACTGGCGCATGTTGGTGAGGCGCGATGTTATAGCGCGGCGCATATGCCCTCAGCAGGTTAACGCAAACGATCAATCTCACCACTTCGGCGATTTCGCGGGTCAATGTATATCGCGCGCACATTTCACAAAGATTAACGCAAGGACATCAAGACACAAACAACTTTCAGATTCGGTTACGGGGTCATTCATAGTTTTTCCTGTTTTTCACGATACCTCCTTTTTCGGAGCATTTGAAGTAATAGCGCACGATCGAACGTGCTGATCTGGGTTCAATACACTTATCCAGCGTATCATCCCAAGAACCATTTACCTGATCCCACGTGGGCCCCAAAACTCCAGCAGGCAGCCCAAGAGCCGGGTTGTCGTGTAAATACACCCAGTCATTTGCAGTGAGTTGTTTCATTCCCGGTGGTAGTGTTCGCAGTTTGTTGTTCTCTAGCCGCAGAACGGCAGGCGAGGTGAATTGCCCAAAATCCTGCGGAAGTTCAGCAAGTTCATTGTTTTCGAGATAGAGCCTTTGCAGGGACTTGAGTTGTGCCATTTCTGGGGGCAATACACTGATTTTGTTGTTTTCGAGATACAGGTTTGTCAGTGCATGCAGCTGTCCAATCGTTGATGGTAACGTCGTCAGATGGTTCCGTGACAAAATGAGCCCGGTCAATTTACCGAGTTTCCCGATTTCTGATGGCACCACACTGATCGCAGCGTGATCAATAAACAGGAGCTTCAGGCCAGAGAGTTTTCCAACCTCAGGCGGAAGCACCGCGATTGGGTTGTTGGAAAGGCATAGCCAGGTCAAGGACTTGAGGGAGCACAGTTCCATCGGAAAACAGGTAAATCGATTACTGGACAAAAAGAGTTCGGTTAATTTTGTCAGTTGAGCAATTTCTGATGGTAACGCGGACAGTTGGTTGCCCTCCAAGTGGATTTCTGTCAGGGCGGTCAAACTGCAGATTTCCAGTGGAAACGTGGTCAACTTGTTACCGCGTAAAAAAATGGATTTGATCGTCTTAAGTTCTGCAACTTCCGCAGGCACCTTAGTCAGGCCTAGGCGATCCAATTCAAGCTGATTGCACTGCGGCCTTTGGCGGCAAGTCTCGATTATCTCCATGGCTTTATGGTACGCAGTCTGTTCACTGGCAGTCATATGGGTGGGAGTAATCAAGGTCATGGAGGTCAAACAAGGTCACAACATAGTTGCTCAATAGGATTTTTATTCGTCAACCACTGGCACCTCTCTAAAAGAAAGATTAGCAAAAATTGGTGCCGCACAATCTCGAAAGCGTTCCGTTACAATTCTAACGCTGCCCCATTCTTGGACGGCAAAATAATCACCTTGCGTGGGAAGTGAAGATTTTTTGATGCAAATGCGTGCGTCTATTAGTTGGAGAATGTTATTCATCCCGCATAACTCACAAGTGCGCAATTCTCCTCTGGGATGGATGGAATTTCCGAACGAGACAACCCCATGAGAATGACCTTCCACCAACCGTCCTTCATACTTACTTTTTCTCTTAAAAAAGACTGGAAACGCTTGAATGGGGTAAACTTCTGTTTCCATGAATTTGAGAAATAGATCCTTCTCAAAGCAACAAATCCCGCTGCCGACTGAAACGAACATCCCCTCCAATTTTCCTTGCGAACTTGTATGCAACGGGCCCAGACTTTGTTGTTGTTGCACTGGAAAACCTGGTGGGTAGTAGGGTGCTAGCCTAGGTTTAATCTCTACCCATGATTCAACTGGGATTGGCTTTCCCGGCAAAAAAAAGTCAAATTTTGATGGGTCCACAGAAGGAAGGTCTACACTTTCAGTCATCCGCCATCCACATTTGGGGCAGACAACTGGTGGTGTATTTCTCACACGTCCGCCGTGGAGACATCCTTTCCACGGATCCTTTAAACTAAGTTCATACAGTTTCATTAGAATAAAGTATTTAACATTTGGTTCATGAAATTACCGAATTCTTCCGGTTTTTTAATCCGCGTGGCTTTGTTTCCATCCCAACCTATAAACTTCCCCCAAGCTTCATTCCAAGCTCCCCCCATGTAGCTCCTGCTTTTCTCGCCATGCACTATTTTCTGGTGAAAGCGTTGCTCCAGATTAACCGTGAAACGGTTAATCCAATTTGAAATTTGTTGATTGCCAATGCGTACGGCCCTGATCTTGTCGTTATTAGCGTGGGCTTCCTTGAGCTTACCGAGTTGGCAACTCTCCAGCACTTTGGCCGGTCGCTCGATGGCGGCCAACATATGACGCGATGGAAGCACGAATTTTACTCAGATGTTTCAGCAGGATTAAAAGTAATGTTTGTCAGTTTCAACTGTCTGACAGCATCACGCAATTTCTCCGTAACAATAATTCGCTCAATACTTTGCACAGCGAAAATATCAATACCCTCTGGAATCCGGTGCTTATTGAGAATAATTTGCTTCATTTGTGACCGCACGTAGATTCCACACTCATCGCAATGGCGATGGTCAACATTGACCAATGCTTGCTGAGAAAGGCACGGTATGGGAATGGTGTAAACAATCCTCAGGTAGTCGTTTCGAACTTCAGAAACTTTGGAGCTTGTTATTATTGCCGGCCCAGTCCGTAGAGAAATTCCCAATGCATTTAGAGCTTGGTAAGCTGATTCTCGTATTAAAAGTGTCCGTCCAAAAATCCATAGAAAGTCGCGCTTTTCTCCCTTTAAGACACGACCGATGAATGGACCAAAACCCATTCCAGGCAATAACGGCCAAGGTTCCGTTATTTCAGACCGCAGCGGGGCGGTAAGAGACTCAAATTCCTGTCTTGTTACGGGAGGACCATGACCATATGCGCTCTCGTCCAGTTTTCCCTTAATGTTAATTAGGGGACAGCCAAGGAATGTTGCATTACTTCGATGACAAATACTGCATTTAACACTCCTCAGAAGCCAAGTGTATTCACCATCGAATTGATAAGTGTACGGTTTACTTTCCTCAATTTGGAAGAATCTCATGCAATTAATTGCGCTCACAAAAACGGAGCCATGTCCATTCCAATATTTCTTAGCATGGAGAAGGCAAAACCCATGATTCTATCCGCACTAGGATTTTTGGACTGCATGAAACGTTTATATGACTATCAAACTATAACAATGGCATAGTTTCATCTGATTTTTCCTTTCGTTTCCTTTGTTGCAGTCGCGTCGTGGCGCTTTTCCAACTTCCCAAGTGCAACCGGACTGCAATGGCTTTGATCGTCAATGTCGTTTCCCGCCGCAACCGGGCCGCCACCGCCACCTTTTCCGGATCACTCTTGGTCCGGTGCTCCAAATCCACCCGGGTCCAACCCAATCGTTTTAGTTCCTCGTCAATAATGCGTTCGGCCTTGGCTTCCGCGCTCTCCCGCCGCAGTTCCCCGGCATGATGTTCCCCCAACTGCCCGGCCATCCGGTCCAGCAATTCCTGTCGAAAGGTTTCCGGCCCGAGACACCATCCCCGCCGCAATGGCTCCCATTCCGTACCATCGCTTTCCCGCGCCCGCATGGTTTCCATCCGCCGCTCGAATTCCTGCCGCCCCGCCGCCGTATCGGTCTGGATGCCATGTTCCCCCATTAACCGGTCCACCCGCACCCAATCCGGACGGTGCGCCGGAGCCGCCAAGTACCAGGCAAAGCTGCTCCAAGGATACCTCAATAACCGGTCTTCCACCGTCAAAAGCCCGGCCCGCACCGGATTCAAGTGTGCGTAATCACAGACCGTTTTCAGGTAGCCACGGCTGTTCCCATCCACGATCAGCGCTTTGTAACGTCCGCTAAACACATGGCCGAAGAGCTTGCGCCGATGATTCAGGCGCAGGGTATAGGTGCTTAAGAGCCAGCGCATCCCAGCCACCAGGTTGCCTTGGGGCGTTTCCACCACCAAATGGAAGTGATTGCGCATGAGACAATAGGCGTGGACCTGGAAATCCGCCTTTTGAGAGGCTTCCGCAAGGGTTTTGAGGAAATCCTGACGGTCCACCTCGTCGTGGAAGATGTCTTCCCGCCGATCCCCACGCGACATTACATGGTAGATGGCCCCGGGATATTCAACGCGCAATTGTCGTGGCATGGTTCAGTTTACGGCAAACGGCGGATACGAATATCTTTGAAATAAAAGATGCTCTTGGGGTCGTGCCCTTGGAGGGCGATGGCACCGCCCTCGGGATTGAGGCGGCGTCCCGCGCGTTCCGCCGGCCGCTGCACATTCGGTGGCTCGGTGTAATCCACCACCGTGGCGCCGTTGAGCTGGACGGTGATGCGCTGATTTTGCACCACGATGCGCACCTTGAACCACTGGGATTCATCCACGGGCGATTTGTCCAAATCCACCACCGCGTAGAGACTGCCGGTTTTGCGTTTTTCCTTGAGCGTGGAGTTGAGCTGCACCTCGTACCCCTTGGCAAGATGCTTCTTGGCGTTCGAGACGGAAAAATCCGTGTGGAAAAACACGCCGGAATTGGCATTCGCCTCGCTCCGGGCGAACAGCTCCAGCTCAAAGTTTTTGAATTTCACGATCCCCTCCCGCTGGTCGCCCACATAAAAGAGATGGGAACTCTCCTGCGTGGCATGGGCGCGAATGGTGCCATTGACCACCGACCAGGAGTCCGGATAGGCGTTGGCACGCCAGCCAGACAGGTCTTTGCCATTAAACAACGAAACCCAATCTTCGGCCGCAAGCACCGGGAAGGTGAACCCGGCAATGCAAACACCGGTCGAGTAGGACTGAGGCGCACGCAACCTTGCGGTCCATGTTTCCTCAGTCC
>JBAXGN010000299.1 GCA_037139415.1 Verrucomicrobiota bacterium
AAGATGCGTCGGCACGACAACTCGCCGCGATTCGGAACCAGAAGATCGGGTTCGTCTTTCAATTTTTCAACCTATTGCCGAAGCTCAACGTCATTCAGAACGTGGAGTTGCCCATGATTTACAGTGGCATCAGCGGACGGGAACGCACGCAGCGGGCCATGGAAGCGTTGACCATGGTCGGCTTGGAAAATCGCGCCAAACACCGGCCCAACCAGCTTTCCGGCGGGCAGCAGCAACGCGTGGCGATTGCGCGGGCGCTGGTCAACCGGCCCAAGATTATTTTTGCCGACGAACCGACGGGTAACCTCGACTCGCACACCGGCGAGGCCATTCTCCAACTCTTCTGCAAGCTGAGCCAGGAAGGGCGCACCATTGCGCTCGTTACCCATGATCCGGAAATTGCCGCCAGGACGCCCCGTCGAATCGAGATTCGCGACGGTAAAATTGCCATCGTCGTGGACCCCAAGCTCGCCGGTCAGTTTCGTGACGGCAGCACTCCTGCTCATGACTGAGCCATGAACGTTTGGAATGCCATTGTCATCGGGTTCAAGGAAATCTGGGCGCATAAGTTCCGGTCCGTCCTGACCATGCTGGGCATCATTCTGGGCGTTTCCAGCCTGGTGGCCATGGCAGCGCTGGTCAAAGGCATGGAGCGCGGACTGAAGGAGGCGCTGGTGGCCATCGGCGGCTTGGAAAAAATCCGCATCGAGGAGGGGGACTTGCCCGCCAGCCAACTTTACCGCGCGGACCAGGCGGTGGGCATCACCATGCAGGATGTTTACGCGCTCCAACAAAGCGCGCCGCTACTGCTCGATGTGGAGCCCGAGATGCGCCTGCGCAACTGTGTCTGCTCGCGGCGCGGCAAAAACTGTTATCCCTGGATGTTTGTGGGCACCTGGCCCAACGCGCTGCAAATGAATGAATTTGAGGTGGAACACGGGCGCATGTTCAACGACATGGATGATGCCGCCGCCCGCAACGTGTGCGTGATCGGCACCCAGATCCGCGATGAGCTGTTTGGTTCTCCCGATAAGGTCGGCTACGAGATCATCCCGGTTGGCGAAACCATTCTCATCAATGGGCTGTCCATGACCATCATCGGCATGTTCAAACGCTACGAAAGCGAGCAGGAACGCAAAGTGCGCGAGAACGAGCAAGCGCAAATCGCCAAGCAAACCAACGCCGTGCCGTCCCGCAGCCGGGGTGGCAATACCGGGCGCGGCTCCAGCAGCTTCGTGTTCCGACTTAAGAACACCACCGTCTATATCCCACTGAACACCATGTGGCTGCGGTTTCGCGCCTCGTCCGGCACCAATAACATCCCGGACCCGCGCCTTTCCCTGATCAATGTCAAAGTGCGCGATGTGGAACAACTGGAAACCACCTTGCAGCAGACCCGCAACGTGCTGATGCACACCCATCGCGGCATCGAAGATTTCACCTTCCGCACCCAGGAAGAATGGGCGGAACAGATCACCACCTCCATTCGGAACGCCCGGCTCAGCGGCGGCATTATCGCGGCCATCAGCCTGCTGGTGGGCGGCATTGGCATCATGAACATCATGCTCGCCAGCATTACCGAGCGCGTGCGCGAAATCGGCATCCGCAAAGCCGTCGGCGCCACCAACGGCAGCGTGTTCATTCAAATCCTTGTGGAAAGCTCGGTCATCGCCCTCCTCGGCGGGCTGGTCGGGCTGGTGGTCTCCCAGTGGTTTGTGAATATTCTGGTCCTGGTTTCCCCCACCGCCAATACCCCCGTTATTTCCATCGACGCCATGGTGATGGCCTTTGCCTTCAGCATTGTCACCGGCGTGCTCGCCGGGCTTTGGCCAGCCATCAAAGCCGCCCGCCTCGACCCCATCAAGGCCCTGCGCTACGATTAAGCCCAGCCGCAACGGCCAGACGGCAGTTTGCCTTGCTCACCCTCGAACCGGGAACCGGTGCAGTATATATATAGGTGGACTCCCGCCGCTCACGGTTTCGGGTGAAGGGCGGCGTGCAGGGCGTGCAGCAGGTCGGCGATGGTGAACGGCTTGCGTAGCCACGCTTCGAGTTTGAGGTCTTCAATGCCCTTGACGCCTTCTAGCAGGCCGGTCATGCCCAGGATGGGCAGGGTCGGCGCTTGGGCGCGCAGCGCGGTAATCATCGCCGTGCCGTTCATCACCGGCATCATGATGTCGGTGAGGACCGCCCGCACTTCGGCGCGGTGTTGCGTGAACACCGCCAAGCCCTCGGCTCCGTTCTCGGCGGTGAGCACCCGGTAACCATGGTGTTTCAGCCCGATGCGCAAGGTGTCGCGCATGCTGGCTTCGTCATCCACCACCAGGATCAGCTCCCCGTGGCCAGCCGGCGGCGGCGGGCGCACGGCGTCCTCGGCGACCTTCGCTTCCGGCGTGGCGGGGAAGTAGAGTTCAAAGGTGGTGCCGCGGCCCAGGCAGGTATCCACCCGCACAAAGCCGCCGTGGCCGCGCATAACGCCTTGCACGGTGGATAGCCCCAGGCCGGTGCCTTTGCCGAATTCCTTGGTGGTGAAGAACGGGTCAAAGACGCGCTCCAGGACTTCCGGCGGGATGCCGGTGCCGGTGTCGCTCACGCTCACGCAGACGTAGGGGCCGGGTTGGACCTCGGGGGGCAGGAGGGCAACCGTCCGGTCCAGGGTGACGTTGCACGCCGCAAGGGTGAGGGTGCCGCCCTCGGGCATGGCGTCGCGGGCGTTGACGCACAGGTTCAGGAGCACCTGGTGCAGTTGCGTGACGTCGCCCAGCACCGGCCACAGGTTTTGGGGTATTAGCACGCTGGCCTGGATGTTCCGGGGGAACGTTTCGCGGATAATGGTGCTTAGCTCGCACTGGAGCAGGCGCACCGGCAAAGGCAAGCGAGCGCCGGGCGTGCCGCGGGCATAGGTGAGCAGTTGTTTGATGATGCTGGAACCGCGCTGGGCGCCTGTTTCCATGGCGTCAAGCATCAGTTTGCTGTCCGGATCGCTGACCTCGTCGCGCAGAATGGGCACAGCCATGAGCACGGGGGCCAGGATGTTATTCATGTCATGGGCGATGCCGCTGGACAGCGAGCCAAGGCTTTCCATCCGCTGGGCGCGCAGGAGCTGGGCTTCCAACCGTTTGCGTTCGGAAATGTCGCTCAGAATGAGGCGGCATTCGGGCTGACTGGCGGCGTTGGGCGACCGGTTGCACGTCATCACCGCCCAGAAGGAGGTGCCATCGGGGTGCAGCAGGCGCACGTCGCACTTATAGGGCGTACCAGCTTCCCAGAGTTGTTTCTGGAGGCGGACGTACGTGGCCTGATCCTCGGGGATGATGAAGCGGAGAAGGGTTGCTTGAGCAGCGCGCCCCGGTCCACGCCCAGCAGGGTGGCGGCGGTGAGGTTGGCCTCCTGGATCAGCCCCGGCTCGTCCAAGGTGAGGTAGCCCACTGGGGCCAGGTCGTAGAGGTCAAAGTATTTGGCGCGGGTGGTTTCGAGTTCTTCTTGTACCAGGTACAGTTCCTCGTTCTGCATTTCCAGTTGAATCTGGTGGACCTCCAGTTCGTGGATCAACCCCGCCGCGTCTTCCACCGAGGGCGTCGCGCCAGTGGTCAGCGGCTTCCCTTGCCGCTTCACGAGCCAGCCCGCTTCGGCGCGGCGGCGCAAGTCGGCGGCGCTCTTAACGGCGTCAGGCTTATTCATGGCGGGCTCCTTTCAGCGCGGAAGCGTGCGGAGTGCGGGGCCACCGACAGCGATGCCCCCAAAAAAAGGCGTCGTTCCAATGGAATGGCGGTTGTCATGGCGTTACCATACGCGGTACTGGCGGCGCTGTCCAATCATTTAACCAACAATCGCGGCGGTTAAAAGAGTGAAGGCGCTGCCGCGCCAGCTTTACTGGCGGGAGCGCCCGTCCGTTTCGGCTCCCCTTCCCAGGGAATTACGGGAGCCACATTCTTTGGAGTGCGCGCGGCAAGGCAGGGTGAAGGGGCCGCGACGCCGCTTTGGATAGGCGCGCCACCCAACCCGGCGATGATCCCCTGCCCCGGTGAACCTGGCCAAACCGCAGGCGGCCTTGGCAGAGATTCAATGGACTTCTGGGTTCGGTTAACTGGACTGGTCAAATCCAAAGCGGTGTCGCCCGCCGCCCTTTATTCCCCCTTCGGTTGCCACCGCACTCCAAATTTTGCCGCGCCTTCATGTTTGAGACTCGTTACGTCGTCACCTACATTTATTATTGGGCGTTTTTGCGCCGGGGCTGCGATTTGCTTGACGGGAACGGGCCGGAGTTGGATGCTCGCGGGCATGAACTCATTCTCGATGGCTCGGTTGGCTTTGACGTTGGCCGCGTTGCTGTGCGCACGCGGGGTATCGGCACAATCGCTGGAGACGCTCCCCGGCGACGCGTATTTTGCGAAGTTCAAACCGGTGAAGGCCCCGGCCCCCGCCGGGTTGGTGCTGCAAAAAGGGGATCGGCTGGCGATCTGCGGGGATTCGATCACGGAGCAAAAGATGTATTCGCGCCTGATGGAGACGTATTTGACGGTGTGCGTGCCGGAGTTGGAGGTGACGGTACGGCAGTTCGGCTGGAGCGGGGAGACGGCCAGCGGCTTCCTCGGACGCATGACGAATGATTGTCTGCGGTTCCAGCCCACGATTGCCACGACGTGCTACGGGATGAATGATCACCGGTATCGCGCGTATGAGGAGCCGATCGGCGCGTTGTACCGCGAGAAGTCCACGGCGATTGTCCGGGGCTTCAAGGGCATTGGCACGCGGGTAATCCTGGGGTCGCCGGGCTGCGTGGGGGTGAAGGGGCCCGATCCGCGGCTGACGAATCAGGTGCCGGCCGGTTGGTCGGAGCCGGGGGTGGAGGAGAAGAATCTGAATTTGTGCACGCTGCGCAATATTGATATCGAGATCGCCCAGGCGGAGCAGGTCGGCTTTGCGGATGTGTTCTGGCCGATGCTCCAGGCGGGGTTTGAGGCGCGCAAACTGTACGGGCCGAAGTACGCCATCGCGGGTAAGGACGGCGTCCATCCCGGTTGGGCCGGGCAAACGGTGATGGCGTTCGCCTTCCTGAAGGCGATGGGGCTGAAGGGCGAGATTGGGACGTTCACGGTGGACTTGAAGTCCGGCGAGGCGACGGTTTCCGCCGGGCACGAGGTCGTGGCGGCCAAGGTCGGCGAGGTGCAGATCCGCAGCAGCAAGTATCCGTTCTGCGCCACGGGCGAGGCGGATAAGGATGGCAGCATTCGCTCGGGGATGACGTTGATTCCGTTTAATCAGACGTTGAACCGGCTGGTGCTCGTGGCGAAGAACGGCGCGGCCAAGGAATATACGGTGACCTGGGGCGCGACGGCGAAGAAGTATTCCGCCGCGCAACTGGCGCAGGGGGTGAATCTGGCGGCGGATTTCGCGGAGAACCCGTTCGCGGAGGCGTTCAAGAAGGTGGAGGACGCGGTGGGGGCCAAGCAGGCGTATGAGACGAAGCAGATCAAGCGGATTTTCAATGAGCTCGCGAAGGGGAAGTTCAAGACGGAGCAGGAAGTGACGGATCCGGAGCTGAAGGCGCTCTGGGTGT
>JBAXGN010000300.1 GCA_037139415.1 Verrucomicrobiota bacterium
CCGTCGAGGTCAGGAGACGGATGGCTTGCGCGGCGGGTCATTTTTGCGGGAGCGGTCAAGGGGCGTCCCGCTGAATCCGCCTCATTACTTCGGCGGCTACGGGAGAGGTTACTTCCCAAACCCGGCGTTGGCCCAATCGGCGTGGTCGGCGGCGATGCCGTCGCCGCCATCTTCGACGAGGAGGCGGATTTCTTTGTGGCGGTCGGAGAGTTCGACGTTGAAGTGCCAGTAGTGTTCGGCGTCCCACTTGAGCAGGGGGCTTTCGGCCAGGAGCACCGGGGGTTCGCCCATTTCTTTGACGTCGCCATAGATTTTGAAGCGGACGCTGGGGCGGGGATCGGTCTTTTTATCGTCATCCAGGCCGGCGACGGCGACGAAGTGTTTCATCCCGGCGGGGATGGCATAGACGAGGGTGGATTGGGCGTGGACGCCGATGCCTTCGGCGTAGGTTTTGCCGCCGATGGTGAGGGGTTTGCCGGCGCAGGAGCGGTTCGGGGTGACTTTGCCCCAGCCGGTGGTGGCGCTCAGGGGTTTGAGTTTGGCCAGCGGCACGGCGGGCAGCGGCGGCACGGGCGGCAGGGTGGGTCGCTGCGGGATTTCGACGCGCACGACGGCGGGGGCAGAGGGTTGCCCGGCGGCGTTGCGGCCCAGGACGCGGTATTCGTAGGCGGCGCCGGGTTGCGGGCTGGCATCGGTGAATTCGGCGCTGGCCACTTGGGAGGTCGCGCCGGGGGTGCGCTGGATTTGGTAGTCGAGGTTGTCATCTTTGTCCCAAATGAGGTGGACGGATTGGAAGCCGACGGTGGCTTTGAGGCCGGTGGGGAGGGTCGGCGGCGGCGTCTGCACCGGGCCGGGGCGGAATTGGATGCGCCACGCGAGTTCGCCGGCGGGTCCGGCGGGAAGGGTGACGCGCACTTCGGGGCCGCGCTGGCGCACCGGCAAGGGCTGGCGGGCGGGACCGGCTTCGGCGCTGACCGCCTGCCAGGAGCGGTCGCCCACGGGGACGAGCACGCGGAGTTCGCCGGGGTCCCCGGCCACGACGCGGCTGCGCCCGGCGAGGGTATCGGTCTGCCAGGTTTCTTCGGCGACGTCCACGATGCCCTGGGTGATGTGCCGCGCGGTGCTGAGAAGTTGCGGGCGTCCGGTGAGCGGGCGCAGGGCGAGGATGCGGCAGGAGGCGGGCGGAACGTCGCAAAGCAGGCGTCCGGTGGCGGGGGCCACGAAGCGGTTGGCCCAGAAGTCAAAGCCCGCGATGGTTTCGCCGCGCAGGCCAAGGCGTTCGAGGGGGATTTCAAGGTGCAACGGCTGGTCGGCGTCCCAATTGAAGAGGCCGAGGATGAGGCGCGGCGGGTTGGCGGTGTCATCGCGCAGGAGCCAGATTCGGGGCGGATCGTTTTCCAGGAGGTCCAGCGGGCGGGCCGGGCGTCCGTGCGGCGGCATGGTGCGATGCAGGAGGTCGAGGCGCTCGGCGGGCATGGCCGGGAGCCATTCGCTGCTGAGGTTGAGCTGGCCGCTCAGGGCCACCCAGGAGCAGATGAGTTGCGCCTGCGCCAGCGGGACGCTCGGGCGGATGTACACGGGGTCGGGATCGTTGTACCAGATGCGCCCGTGCAGGAAGTATTGGCGGGAGCCGTAGATGGGCCCGCGCAGGAGGCCTTTCCAGTTCGAGCCGTTGTCCGGCCCCACGCGCATGGCGTCCACCAGGCCAAACGCGCCGGCATAGGAGCGCATGTTTTGCGGGGCGCAACAGCCGAGGATGAAGATCTTGGGGCCAGCCGTCTCGCGCACGAGGCGCAGGCCATCGCGAAAGGCTTCGATGTGGGTTTTGTCGGGATTGGAAAGGATGCCTTCGCCGAAATGGTCGTCTTTGTAAAGGTCGTTGACGTACATCAGGCGGGAGCCGGTACCGGTCCAGAGGCCGTCCATCTTGAAGTATTGGTAACCCCATTCGTGCGCGATGCGTTGGACGAGGCCGCGCAGGTGTTCGCGCGCGCCCGGGTGGGTCATGTCCATGCAGGTGCCGCCCCAGCGGGTTTCAAAGGGCCGACCCTGCGCGTCCTTGACGAACCAATCCTGGTGCTCCTTGAAGAACGGATCGTAATACGTGCCCGCGAACGGCATGAACCAGATGCCCGGCACAAGCCCGAGGGATTTGATCTGATCCGCCGAGGCCTTCATGCCGTCCGGGTAAGGCCCCTTGGGATCGCTGATGGTGAAGTTGCGGCGCGGGCCGTTGGAGGAGATGCCCGCCTGCCACTTGTCGTCAATCTGCACGACGGAGAAGCCGAACGGCGCGAGGTTGGTGGCGGCGAAGGCGGAAAGCTCGGCAAGATGCGGGGCATCCGAAGCGCCGCCGTGCGGGCTGCTGTACCACGTGCAGTAACCGCTGGGTTGCGGCGGGAGCTGGATGCGGTACACACGCGCGACGGCGTCCGCCCAGGCCTCCAGGCCGAGGGTCGTCTCGGTAAACCAACCCACCGCGAACGTCTCGGTCTCGGCGCTCTGGCCCGGCTTGATTTGCAGGCGGCCATATTCGCCGCGCGCCTCCAGGCGCAGGGCATCGTTGGTGGCGCTGGCCAGAATCACCCCGCTGGCGCGGTCATGCGTGAGCCAACCCGTGACCAAGCCCTCGCGCGATTTCGGATTCGCCACGGCCATCCAGGCGTAACTGCCGGGATTCTTCTCCGGCGCAAGCAACCCGCCCGTGCCCAGCGTGATCTGGGGTGCATCCGGCGCGGATTTCACGACGTTGAAGGACAACAACGGAATGGCATTGGTGACCCGCAGCGCGGCATCCGGGTTACGCAGTACACCCCGGAACAACGCGAACGGCAGCTTGGGGAAGACCATGATTTTCCCGGCGTCGGATTCAATGGCCGACCCGGCGCCAAACGTGGGATCCTTAACTGCGGTGACTTGCACCTTCCCCTGCCCGGACACCCAAAGGCCATCGCGCAGCACCACGCGGCCACTGACCTTTTCCCTGAGTTCAAAGGCACCAGTCGCGGGAGCAACCATGACCTTCAGAGAATCATTTTCAATAGTAAACGGCGCATCCGCAGCCTGCCCGGTCCAGACAGTGAGCGCGCCAACAACCCAAGCGATGTAATTCAATTTCATACGGAGAACAATGGGGAAAGTTTACCGGCTTGCGACGCCTTGGCAAGCTTTCTGGGGAGCAGGAGGGCAAAATATCTGATTTTTGAAGTAGTCATCAGGGTGTTTGGTTGGCAGGCACATAGAACGGGATGCAAGGTGGGACTTTGTCGAAACGAAGCCTCGTCGGTGAAAACGATTTTCGCGCCTTCGGCATTGGCGTTTTTTTAGATTCGGATAAACGCAGTGTGGCAACCGATCTGACTTGGTTTTTAGGCTTCGTCGAATTAACTTGCCAGCCACCCGAATGCGTGCGAAAAAAACGCCTGATGAAACGTAGCGGATGATAGCACCGCGTTTTCAGTGCGGAAGGGTGGCTCGAGTGGTTTAAGGCACCTGACTCGAAATCAGGAGAACTGGGCAACTGGTTCCGGGGGTTCGAATCCCCCCCCTTCCGCCAACTGTTTTACCGAGGTTTTTTGATAGTTAGTGTAGCTAGTGTCCCTTTTCAAAGAGTTTTCCCCCGTTATTTTTGCTTCCGTTTGGATGCTTTAACCTGGTGTTTTCCCACTGGCTTTGGGGAATCGTACCACTCTTCCTTCCGTCGCGAGCCTATCAAATTTATGCTCAATCCATTCACGCTGCTATCGGCTTTGGCCCGCTCCGTTGGCCGGGGGGCTACCCGGCATGGCGATTTGTTTGGGATCGTGAACGCCATCAAGGAAACTGAACGTGAGAAAAAACGGGGGGGGTAACATAACATGAGCGACGAACTGGAGGCTGGGTTTGTAGTGAGGGAGATCCAGGATTTGCCCATGGTGGAGTTGACGCGCGTCGAGCTTGGACCACCCACCGTAAGGCGTGGCGTCAGGCGGAAGCGGAGGGCCTGCGCCCGCGCTGAGGTTTTCATCGCGGAGTTGCACATCCCGGGGCTGCCGATGACAGCGACGTGTTCGCAGTGCGGGAAACCGTTTGGGTATGCGGTCACAGAGAGAATGTTGCGCCGGCGTGAGGTGTGTGATGAATGCCGAAAGAAAAATTCGCAGAAGTCGCAGCGGGCGGCGATGCAAAAACTGAAATTGAAAACCGGGGAGTTGAGCACGCTGCACCGGGAAATCAACAAGGTGCTGCGGATGACGCAAGCGGACGCGGGGAAGGTGCTGGGGCTATCATCCCAGTTGGTGCAACAGGTCGAGCGTGGGGCGCTTTCCAAGATTCGGGAGCACAAGCAGGGTTTGCGGGTGGAGAGTGAGGTGAAAGGTCGGGAGCAGACGTATAAGGAGTGTCTTGAACGATGGAAAACGATGGCGGATATACTGGATGAAGAGGGGTTGGCGGATGAGGCGAATGCGGTGCGAAGGGAGGCATCGCAGTGCAAGGCGGAGTGGCTGCGAATTTTAGATGCGGGCCTGGTGGCCCAGGGAGTGACGGTGAATTGGGGGAAGGATCCGTATTTTGGAACGGATTTGGTGTAACGAAATGAACAACAAGACGGCGAAGACCAAGATCGGGTAGATCGCGGGGCCTAGGAATGATTGGCGAGGGGTTGGAGGGTTGTGGAATTAATGCCAACCCAGCAACAGACGTCAGCGTGGGTGGTTTTTCCATAGGAGTATGGGCGTTTTCCTGGGCAAAGGGCTCCGGTTGTCAGGGCTTGCATGACGGATGCTTTGGTGATGGGAATGCCGGCGCGGCAAAGGCAGCGCCACGCACGGTAAGAAAGGCCGTTATCAGGATATATGTTTACCGGGACTTCGCGGATTGGCGGTAGGAAGGACTCAGGGAGACCGGCCCAACGACAAACTTCCTGGTGCGTCGTTTTCCCGTATTGTGCCGGGCGAAGGAAGGGGAACAGGACGCCAGTCCTGAGTGCGTGGAAGACGGCTTCTTTCTCGACTGGAACCCCTGCGAGTTCAAGGCATTTGTTCGCCCGGAGGGAAAGGCCGTTGGCGAGGTGCGTGGTTTTGTTCATATCGTGATGCAGCGCATTATTGGGGGAAGAGCGGGAAATTGGAAGCTGATTTTGCCCGTGAAGCAACCGATGTTCCTCAGTCAGGATCCTGAAATATGACCTAAACTTCTGCGACCGCAGGTTGCTGAGTTGCTATGAATGCCCCACTTCTAGCGGAAGGATGCTCTATCTGGAACCGATTATGTGTAGCATGAAACAAAAACTGGGCTGGGTTGCCAAGATGAGTGGTCCCCAAATCAGCCGGATTGTCACCCCAGATTCCCTTTCCCAGTTCCATGAACTTGGATATCCAAATCTCGCCACCCAGGATGTTTTTATCTGCTTGCGTCTTAAGGCTGAATCGCTGCCCAGCGATGGTAATATCATGGCCACTAAGGCCTTTGGGCGCAAGTTTGGCGTCAACACCGGAGTTTTTGAGTATTTGCTCTAGCCCCAGTTTACGAGTTAGCATAGTCGTTTTTCTGTAAGCTGTTTTGGTT
>JBAXGN010000301.1 GCA_037139415.1 Verrucomicrobiota bacterium
GCCATAATCTGCTGGCGACAGACAATATCTATTTACGGATAAGCACTAAGTCTCAGCTTGAAAGCTCATTGGAATTACCCCTCATTTTTCCACGCTAGATTCGGCGAGGTCCCCGTCTGCTTCTGAACTTTCCTTCGTGTGTTGCTTTGCGATCAGCACATAGAGAGAGGGAATCACCAACAAGGTGAACACAGTGCCGAGGAACATGCCCGCCACAATCACAATGCCAATGGAATTGCGCGCGGCGGCGCCAGCGCCGGAAACCAACGTCAGCGGGAAATGTCCGCAAATGGTGGCGGCACTGGTCATCAGCACGGGACGCAGCCGGACCAGGGCCGCCTGGCGCACCGCCTGGACCTTGCCCAGCCCGAGCCGCTGTTGGACATTGGCAAATTCGACAATGAGAATGCCGTTTTTCGATACCAGCCCGATAAGTGTAACCAGCCCGACTTGGGAATAAATATTCAGCGTGGTGGTCCAGCCGTCCGTCCAGAATGCCATGTTCGGATTCGGCATCTTGAGGAAGCAGAATATCAGCGCGCCAAACATGGCGAGGGGCACGGACCCCAGCAGAATGATGAGCGGATCGCGGAAACTGTTGAATTGGGCCGCCAGTACCAGGAAGATCAGCACCAGCGCCAGGATGAAGGCGGGCAGGAACTTACTGCCTTCAACGCGCAACTGGCGGGATTCCCCGGTATAATCCAGCTTGTACCCTTTCGGCAGGATCTTCGTGGCTTCGCCTTCCAGAAATTTGAGTGCCTCGTCCAGCGGGCGGATCGCCACGCCGCTAAGCTTGACGGCATTAAACTGCTGAAACCGGTTGAGGGAGCGCGGACTGTTTTTCTTGTGCAGGGTGGCAAACGTGCTGAGCGACACCAATTGTCCGTTGGGTCCTTTTACATACGTGTTTTCCAACTGGCTGGCGTTCAGGCGCTCGATGCGCTTGAGCTGCGGAATCACCTTGTAGCTGCGTCCATCAAAGTTGAAGCGATTCACGTAATTACCGCCGACCAGCGCCGCAAGGTCTGCGCCGACGGATGCCAGGTTCAGCCCGAGCGCCGCGACCTTATCGCGGTCCATTACCAACTCGACTTCGGGTTGATCCAGTTTGGTGTCAATGATCGGTGGAAATGCGAACATGCCGTTGGTGGCGGCAATCTGCTGCAATTTATCGGCAAATTGCAAAATCACTTCGGGTTCGGCGGTGGCGCAAATGACAAACTCCACTGGGAACTGGCCGCCGCCCGGCAGCGCCGGCGGGATTGCCGCGAAGCTGCGCACGCCGGGAATGCGGCTGATGATCGCCTGCGCTTCGGGCATGATCTGGAATACGGAACGTTTCCGCTCGTTCCAGGGTTTGGTCACCATGCCGCCAAAACCATTATCCGGGAAAGTAATCTGGAACGATTGGCTGGCCTCGGGAATTTTCATCCATTCCCGGTTAAGGGCATCGGTATAAAATGCGGTCTGGTCAATGGTGGCATCTGCGGCCGCCTCAACAATGGCGAACACAATGCTCTGATCTTCGGTCGGCGCGAGTTCCTTGGAGGCCATGATGAATAGCGGCACCGCCAGCACGCTAAGCGTGATCCAGATGATATACACGGCGGGACGCGCCGAGAGCGTGGCGTCCAGGATGCGACCATAAAATTTGCGCAGCCGGTCAAAGGCGTGGTTGATCCAGCCGGTAAACCCATGTTCTTCCCGTCCGGAGTCCAGCAGTTTGGAAGACATGACCGGTGATAACGTGAGCGCCACGACACCGGAAATGAACACTGCGCCGGCGAGCGTGAAAGCAAATTCACGGAACAGCGAACCGGTAAGGCCGCCTTGTAGCCCGATCGGGGCATACACCGCCGCCAGGGTGACCGTCATGGCGATCACCGGGCTCACCAGTTCCCGCGCCCCGAGGATGGCGGCTTGCACCGGAGTCAGGCCTTCGCGTACATGGCGTTCCACGTTCTCCACGATGACAATCGCATCATCCACCACCAGGCCGACCGATAGCACAATCGCCAGCAGCGTCAGCAGATTGAGCGTGAACCCAAACGCCTGCATCAGGAAGATGGCGCCGATCAGCGAGATGGGAATGGCCACCAGCGGGATCAGCACAGACCGCAGCGAACCGAGGAACAGGAAAATCACGATCGCGACAATCATCAGGGTCTCCGTGAGCGTCTTCAACACCTCTTGGATGGCGGTATCAATGTATTTGGTGGCATCGTAGGCAATCCGGCCCTGCATGCCGGTGGGCAGTTCCTTTTGGATCGAGTCCATTTCCTCACGCACCCGTTTGATCACATCCAGCGAGTTGGCATTGGGCAATACCCAGACCCCCATGAATACCGCCTTTTGTCCGGTGAAGCGCACCTCGGTTTCATAATCCTCCGCGCCCAGCACCACGTCCGCAATGTCGGAGAGGCGCACCAATTTATCCCCGGACTGGCGCACGACCAGGTTGCGGAACTCCTCCACGGAACGCAGGTCCGTGTTGGCCGAGAGATTCACCTGCACCAGCGAGCCCTTGGTGTGGCCCACGGCGGAGAGGAAGTTGTTGGCCGCCAGCGCCTCGCGCACCTGCGCGGGATTGATGTTCAGCGCGGCCATCTGGTCCTGTTTCAGCCAGATGCGCATGGCAAACGTGCGACCGCCCAAAATATCCGCCCGCTGCACGCCTTCCAGCGCGGATAACCGGGGTTGCACCACCCGCACAAGGTAATCGGTGATCTGATTTGCTTCGAGAAGATCCGCCGTAAAACTCAGGTAGGCGGAGGCAAACTGCGAATCAGTGGGGACGATGTTGATGATGGGAACCTCCGCTTCGGGCGGAAGGTTGTTGCGCACCTGGTCCACGCGAGAGCTGATTTCAGACAGCGCCTTGATGGGATCGTAGTTGAGCTTGAGCCGGACGTTGATGGTGGAAAGCCCGAGTTTGCTGGTGGATTCAATGTAGTCAATCCCATCGGCGGCAGCGATGGCCCGCTCCAAAGGGGTGGTGATGAACCCGCGCACCAGGTCGGCGTTGGCACCCACGTAAACCGTCATCACGGTGACGGCGGCATTGTCGCTGCGTGGATATTGACGCACCACCAGCGACCGGATGGCTTGAAACCCGGCAATCACAATCACCAGGTTCACCACCAGCGCCAGCACCGGGCGCCGGATAAAAATATCTGTAAACGACTTCATGAGGGAAAGGTTGCGGATTAACTGTCCGTGGGGCGTGGGGCCGCGTCATTCTTGGGCGACAGGTTATTGTTCTCGACCACGGACATACCGTTGCGCAGCTTGAATATGCCTGCGCTCACGATGCGGTCGCCGGCTTTGAGTCCTGATTCCACGCTGAGCAAGTCACCCCGCGCCTGCCCGGTGCGCACGAACTGCTGGCGCACGGTCAGTCCGGGCTTCCCATCCTTGCCGCTCGACGCTTCAACCAGGTACACCGAGTTGCCGTACGGGGCACTGAGGACCGAAGTGGCCGGAATTACCATGACGGCTTTTTCCTCCGGCAGCAACACCTCCACGCGGGTAAACATGCCGGGGCGCAGCTTGCCTTCCTGATTGTCGAACGTGGCCTGCAGCCGCACGCTGCGGGTGCCTTGATCCAGATCCGGGTTGATGGCCGTCAGGGTCCCGGTAAACAATTGTCCTGGATAGGTGTCGGTAATGACCCGCACCCGCATCCCGGTTTTCAGCCGGGCCAGTTCCTGTTGCGGCATGGAAAATTCCACATAAACCGGGGCCAGGGACTGGAGCGAAACGATGGGGCGGCCGGCCTCCAAATACTGGCCCAGGTTCACCTGGCGCAAACCGAGCTGCCCGGCAAACGGGGCGCGGATGGTTTTCTTTTCAATCGTGGCTTGAATAACATCCGCATTGGCTTGGGCCTGTTTCAGAGCCGCGTCGGCAGTATCCAAGTCGGATTGCGATACGGTGTTATCACTGCGCAGGCTGCGAATGCGGCCCAAATTCAATCGGGCTAATTCCACTTGTGATTCAACGGCCCGCAGTTGGGCGATCTCACTTGAAACATCCAGTTTTACCAGCAACGCGTTGCTCGCCACCATCGCCCCGGATTCAAAAGTGATTTCCCGCACGATGCCGGGAATATCCGGGGTGACCGTGACGCCCTGGACCGCGACCACCGTACCAATGGCGGAGATCGTTCCCTGCCACTGTTCCGCGCGCACCACCGTCGTGGAAACCGTTTCGGGTGGCGGTGTAAACGATTGCCCGGCGGCAATCAGTTTCTGAATTTGCAGGGCTTTCACGCCCACCAGTCCGCTCAGGACCAGCAGCACAATGACAATGGCGAGTACGATTCGTAGTTTCATGGATAAAGATGGATTCAGGTTGGTGTTTTACGGAGCAGTCCGTGCAGCAGCGTCTCGGTCAGCAGGTCGGCGGTCCGTCCCGCCGGACGCCAGTCTATCCACCGGCTCTCCGTCTTGGTCAAATGCAGGGCGACCAGCCCGTGCACCCCCGACCAGATTATTTGCGCGATCAGGTTGGAGTCTTTTAATTCGGGACGAAAACGCCCTTCCGCAATCGCCTCTTGCACCGCCGTGTGCAGAAACGCGTAGGCATCCTCGTCGGGATTTCCCCGTTCGATCCGGTACTGGTCGGGGTGCGGCTCCGGGTGCGGGGTCATGAACATCAGCCGGTAATGCTGCGGATACTCCAATCCGAAATTGACATACGCCAGGCTGGTTTTGCGGATGCGCTCCACCGGGTCCAGGATGCGCCCCAAGCGCCTGAAGTAGTCGGACAACGAACGGAAATCCGTCTCGCACAACTCCCGCAGCAAGGTTTCCTTGTCTGGGAAATGATAGTAGAGCGCGGTGGCGGTATAACTGATCTGCCTGGCAATCTCCCGCATGGTGACGGCTTCATAACCCCGCTGGGCAAACAGGGTGCGTGCCGCGTCGAGGATTTTCGACCGCAGCGCTTCTTTGGCTTTCGTCCGCCGTTCTTTGGATTGCATGACCATTGGCATGAATTCTAACAGCGTTAGAAAATATAACCTCGTTCCGGTTTCGTCAACTGCAATCAGCCCTCCCTTTGTCTTCGGTGCGTATGCAGAACTGGGTTCCTTTTCACCGCCTACCATTTTCATACCCGACTGCACGGATGACTGCGCAATTTACCATTAGGAACAATTCAAAAGGAGGCGTCATGAAAAACAGCCAAAACTATGGATGACCCCAACTGTGACCCCAACTGATTGAGCCTCATCCTGACCGCTCGGTGGAATGGGGCGCGAAGAGCATCCGCCATCCAACACGCCAGGCGGAAGTGAACGGCCGCCCCGCCCATAGGGGTAAAAGCAAACTGATTAGGTGACTGCGCTGATGGGATAGCTGAGAGACCACGGCTGAGGGGTGAAGGACTGCAAAGACGGCAGGGACTGCAAAGACAAGTGATCAGTGACCAGTGACCAGTAATCAGTAAAAAGGAATGGGAC
>JBAXGN010000302.1 GCA_037139415.1 Verrucomicrobiota bacterium
TTCTTATCCTCTCAGCTATCGTCGGCCACTTACACGAAAATATTTATAGCCTCTAGGCTGGTTCGTTTTGTCTTTAGCCAGGCTTGCTCAGATTCCATCTCCTGATTCCCAAATTCTCTCCTGGCTTTCAACTTTCGCGTTGTTAGCATATTTCGCGGTTTAAATTCCTCGCCCGTTCTAGCTCCTGAATCCAAGCTCCTTTATTCTTCAGTAAAAAATTCTGTAAAAGTTCTTTCGGATTTCCGTTTTCGCGCTTCGGACTTATTCAATCCTGTCCATCCCGTTCATCCTGTCTTCTTCAAGTTCCTATTTTCCTGTCTTCATCTTTCTGCAAAATGAATTT
This sequence comes from Verrucomicrobiota bacterium, assembly GCA_037139415.1. Classification (NCBI taxonomy): domain Bacteria; kingdom Pseudomonadati; phylum Verrucomicrobiota; species Verrucomicrobiota bacterium. The sequence goes on from JBAXGN010000302.1 coordinate 344, forward strand.
GTTTCCAATTTTTTTGCCATGTCGGTGCCTCCCCATTTTCCTTCAAACTTTTCCCCTTTTTTTTTAATTTTCCCCATTGCATTCCCAGCCGGAATAGCGTATAAGTTATATCGTCAATCGGCACGGCCGTGTCGTGTTGCTTGACCGGCGAAAACCCTCCAGAGGCGGGCCAGTAGTCCCCGTTTGCTCGGGCCTTTCTCGGTGAGGAAGGGATCTATTAAAACTCAATTAATAACAACTGATAACCATTAACCGATAACCAGTCCCTTGCCCTTGTGTGTCCAGGGACAACCCGGAGGGAACCATGAACCCCCTCCTAAAAGAAAGGCGCCAATGAATAGATCAGTCACTGAGATGGTGACCAGTTTGAACGGGGCTTGCATCCCCATTCGCGTTGTTTCGCGTGTTTCGCGGGCAAAGCCCCCGGCCACTGCCAAATTCCCGAATCTGGTAAAGAAATAGTAAACCTTTGGTAAAGTTTTGCCTCAACTGCTGTGGGCGCACCCAAAGGTGGTGCAAAAAAGTGCAGAAAGGTGTAATAAAGTGCAAATAAGTGCAACTATCAGGTCACCAATGACAGATGACTGGTCACTGGTATCTGCTGACTCCGCCCCGCGCTCTCCTGGGGCTGCGATTCCTCATTTGCCAGTCCATGCGATCTGCATGGCTGTTTCCAATTTTTATGCCAATAAATATTTTTGCCATGTTCTTTCCCACCTCCCCATTTTCCTTCAAAAATTTCATTTTGGGTGCTTTCCAGTGGTTTCTGGTGCTCGCCGGTGGTTTCATGCGGTCAGAAATCGGTCAGTAACGTACCAGTTTTGTTCAGAAACGTACCGATTTCGTACCGATTCCAGCCCGCCGCCCCAACCGGAATCGCAATCTCCGCCCCAGCCGAAATATTCTAAAATGAATTTGACAAGTGACTTGTTTATATTAAACTACGACCAATTGAGTCGTATATTAGATTATACTAAGCACCATGTCAATAAGACCGACACATCTGCCTGCTGAGCCGAAGCTTCGCCGCTTCGACGATGTTCGCCAATTGATTGCCAATCCGTCTAACCCGACTCCCTTGGTTCGGGTCAACCGCGTGGCTCCCGCATTGCCCAGCCATTTGTTTCTCAAGTTGGAGTGGTTCAATCCCTTTGGCTCCATCAAGGATCGCACGGCCCACTACCTCTTGCAGGGATTGGAGCGGCGTGGTCAATTGCAAGGCAAAGCATTGGTGGAACCCAGTTCGGGTAATACCGGAATTGCGTTGGCCGCGCTGGCCGCACTGACCGGCAGGAAACTTACGGTCACCATTCCCGATGGTGTGCCGGATGAAAAAAAGCTGCTGCTGCGGATGCTTGGTGCTGAAGTATGGGCCACCCCCGATGACTTGTGCCCCATTAACCATCCCAAGGATGGAGCCATTGCGCTGGCTCATTCCTTTGTGACCGGAGAAGCCACTAAGGACCACTACGTGATGCCGAATCAATATGAAAACCCGGACAACGTTGCCGCGCATTTCGAGACGACTGGTCCGGAAATTTGGAATCAAACCGAAGGCAAAGTGGACTTCTTTTTCGCCGGATATGGGACCTGTGGAACCATTACCGGGGTGGGTCGCTATTTGAAGCAGCAAAACCCCCAAGTCCAGATCATTGCAGTGGAACCGCAGAAGGGTCATCGTATCCCCGGTTTGAAGAATTTCCAGGAAGCCAAGCAGCCTGCCATCCTTGATCCCAGCGTGATTGATCACGTCATCCGGGTGAATGATGACCCTGCCTATGCTGTGACCAAACGGCTGTTCCGGGAAGAGGGGCTGATTGTCGGGCCGTCCACCGGGGCGATCGTGCATGCGGCCAATGAGTTTTTAAAGGATCATCCGGGAGTGGCGGTCGCCATCTCACCGGATGGCGGTTTCAAATATGCCAGCTTCTTTGCGGATACACTCGGCAACGAAGGACTGCCAGCCGAATAACGATTATGACCACGCAAAATTTTCTCCCGAATGTATGGAATCTGCCGGCCAGCCTGCCGCAGGATCTCACTGCGTTTGAAAAAAACGTCGCGCAATTCAAAGATGGCGCTATCTCCGCCACGCAATTCCAGGTGTTCCGCGTTCCCCAAGGCGTTTATGAGCAGCGCGAATCCGGCACGTACATGTTGCGTGTCCGTTTCCCTGCCGGGGTCGCACTGCCGCACCAATTGCGCCGCCTTGCGGAGGTGGCCGAGAACTTTGGCAATGGCATTTTGCACGTGACCACCCGGCAGGACATCCAGGTGCATCGTGTTCCCTTGGAGGGCATTCATCCGGCGTTGGCCGCGTTGTCTGAAGCGGGCCTTTCCACCAAGGGCGGCGGCGGCAATACCGTTCGCAATATCACGGGCTGCCCGCATGCCGGGGTTTGTGCCGATGAAGCCTTTGATGTCGCCCCGCATGTGATCGCGCTCACGGAATTCATGCTGGCAGATCCGCAATCCTTCCAACTGCCGCGCAAATATAAAATCGCCTTCTCCGGCTGCGGCCGTGATTGTTCGGGAGCGACCGTCAACGACCTGGGATTTATCGCCAAAGTTAACGATGGTATTCAAGGCTTTGCCGTGTATGTGGGCGGTGGATTGGGCTCCAGCAGCCGGGTCGCGGATTTGTTGGAGGAGTTTGTGCCCGTTGCTGACGCGCCGCTGGTGGCGGAGGCCATCAAGCGGGTATTTAACACCCACGGTAACCGCAAGGATAAACGGTTGGCCCGGTTGCGGTTTCTCATCCGCCAGTTGGGGTTGAATGCGTTCCGTGAACTATACAGTGCGCAGCTCCAGCAGGTGCGTCGTGAGGTAGTGGTTTTGCCCGCGCTCCGTCCGCTGCCGCTGCCCGCGCTGGATCCGGCGTCCCCCGCTGCTACCAAAGTCACCTCGCCGGGTTTCGTGAAATGGCTGGACGCCAATGTCAAATCCCAGAAACAGGCTGGCTTCCATTACGTTCATATTCCGTTGTTCCTCGGGGACATTAATTCGGATACGCTTCGCGCGCTGGCCGGTGTGGTGGAAAACCATGGCGAGCAACGTTTGCTCACCACTCAAGAACAGAATTTCGTTTTGCGTTGGGTCAATGAGTCCGAACTGCCCTCGTTGCATGCGGCGCTCTCTGCCCTTGGCCTGGCGGAAAGCTGTGCGCCAGTGCTCCGCGATCTGATTGCCTGTGCCGGCGCTTCCACGTGCAAACTGGGAATCTGCCTTTCGCGTGGTGTGGCCAGGGGAATTGCGGATACCCTTTCACGCAGCAAGCTGGACTTGCATTCCCTTGGTAATTTGAAAGTCAACATCAGTGGCTGCCCCAATGCGTGTGGTCGCCATCCCTTGGGGCACATTGGTCTGTTTGGTGCGGCTCGCCGCGTGGATGGTCGCCTGGTTCCGCACTATGTGCTTCAATTCGGCGGACAGGTGGCGGAGGGGAAAACCGAACTGGCCCGTGGCCGCCAGACCATCCCGGCCTATCGCGTTCCCGAATTCCTGGCCGAGGTGCTCGCGGATTATGGGAAATCCCAGCAAAAGCCGGACTTTCACGCCTATCTGCGCACCCAAGGCGAGGGGTTCTTCGAAAAACTGGCGGAGAAATACAAACCCGTCCCTGGCTTTTCGGAAGACAAGAATTTCTATTTCGATTGGGGGGCGGACGAGGCGTTCTCACTTGCCGGACGTGGGCCGGGAGAATGCGGTGCCGGCGTGTTCGATCTCATTGATGTTGATCTCAAGAGCGCTGCTGAGGCTCTGCAAGCCCGGCAATATTTTTCAGCCGCCGCCTTGGCTGCGCGCGCCTTGCTGGTGACCCGGGGGGAACAGGCCACCACGGACAAGGAAGCCTTTACCCTGTTTCAAAAGCACTTTCTTGCGACCGAATTGGCCGAGTCGCGTTTTCTTCCACTCGTTACCTTGGGTGGACGGGTCGCCGGAAGCCCAAACCCGGCGGCGTTATTCCTTGTGGCCTCGGAGGAAGTCACCGCGTTTGTGAACCACGTGCAAAACCTGTTCAAGGCCATGGATGCAACGCTGCAATTTCCAAAACGGTGCGACGTGGTCCCTGTCACTCCTGCTGCTGGTACGAGTACTGCCGCCGGAGTGCAGCCGGATCTGGCCAAGGATTTTCGCGGCGTGGTCTGTCCGCTGAATTATGTCAAAACTAAAATGGCGCTGGATCAGTTGAAATCCGGTCAGATTTTGGCGGTTCTGCTGGACGCCAACGGAGCGCGCAATGTTCCTGAAAGCGCAACCAAAGACGGCCATGCCGTAATTTCCGTCACCCCCGAAGGAAGCAGTTCCCGGGTATTGATCCGCAAGCGTTAATGCAGACACGATCAAAAGCCACATGAATTTTCAGGGGTTGCCAAACCTCTGAATGCACACCAAGCAAACCCCGCACCGGGAGAAGCCACACTCTCCATTTGGTGCGGGGCTCTTCATTTTTCAAGACCCTCTTGCACACTCTCCGCTGCCAAGGCGGGTAGCGAAAGAGCGGCGAGAAGCAGAAATGTGTGAAATGTTGTTTTCATTGTTTTGCAGGCTGGTTGATTCATAATGGCTTAGCAGGCGCATCATTGGATGCCGTTGCCTACCTTTTCTCCGGTAGCAGCTTGAGCACGCAGTCGGCAACGGCCTCCCCTTGGATTTTCTTGGCCGCATCCTTCCAGTGGAAATCGTTTTGCTTCAGGTCGAGGCGGTTCATCATGAGACTGTATAAATCGTTCACCGGCACATTCATTTCAGCCATCACTTTTGCAGCCATCCGGTTGTGCTCGACGATGATCGGGTTGCTTTGCGGATCCAGCTCCGTCGGCTTATCCCGAAGCGAGATCGGGGTGGTGCTGGCCCAGATGATCTTGCCTCGCGGGTTCACTTTTCGCATGACCTCGACGAACGCTTTTGTCAGTGGCTCAAACTGACCGTCCGGGATACGTGGTTGTTTTTCGGCCTGGCCCTTCACGACGCGGTCTTTTTGAAAGCCGTGCAGCCCCAAGTTGATATGGATAACGTCGTAAGGGCCATTCGTCAAAACCACGGCTAATTCTAATTTGCTTTCAAGTTGAGACTAAATATGATATATTCTCTTCATGGCA
>JBAXGN010000303.1 GCA_037139415.1 Verrucomicrobiota bacterium
TGCCGATTTGCCTGAGGTGTTGGCCCGGCGGCTGGCGATTGGGGCGTAAGGATACCTGCTCCAGACTTGGAGAGGAAGGCCACCAGCAGCGCCAATTCCACCAGGCCAAACGATATTTTCAACCAGTAAGGAATCACCGGCTCGTGGTATTGTGATAAAAAACCTTCCACGAATCCCGCCCAAATCAGCAGTGTCGCCACCCCTCCAATCAAAGTCGTAAGGTCACCCGCAATCAGACGTACCCGGGTTGGCAGCGCTTCCCGGCGTCCGCGTCCAATCAATGCGCCAGCCAGCACCAGGCCCGCCTGACCGGCGATGAGGATGGCTGGTAATTCGATGCTGCCATGCGGTAAAATCCAGCCGCACAGGAATAGTGACTGCCCGTCGAGGATATAATCCAGGCTGATGGCTCCTAGCGCGATGCCATTATAAAACAGCATGAGGATGGTGCCCACCCCGTAGGTCATGCCCAGGGCCAGGGTGAAAATGGAGACCTGGGTGTTGTGCGTCATCAAGTAACTGGAGAAGCCCCCGCGCTGGCCGGCATAACGATCGGTTTTGGCCTTCTCCTCCTGAGCCACCCGCTCGCGTGGCCGCAGTTGATCATGCCCAAACGGCATGGTGGCATAACGGGAATCCGGGTCCAGAACCGTTACCAGCCCGCCAAAACAGCACCCGCCGAAGGTGATCGCCAGCGCCAGGTAAAACGCGTTGACCTGCCGCCGAAACGTCTGCGGAAAGGTTTTGAAGAACCAGTCGGACAGGGAGAATCGGTGTTGCCGTTCGCGCGTCTCGTGAATTTCCGTGTACGCCCGCGCCACCAGATTTTCCAAATAACGGCGCAGCTCCGGTTCCGAGGCGAACGTGTTGATCTTGCCCAAGTCAGCCGAGGCGCGTTCGTAGAGGTAATGGAATTCGCGCAGTTCGGAAAGCGGCAAGCGCCAGTTGGGCGACGCCTCCAATTGGTTCAGGGCGGCCTCCAGTTTGTTCCAGTATGGGCGTTCAGCGGCGATGAATTTGGGCAGATCAATGATCATCTTAAATTAATTGCCGTTGCTTGACGCTCAAATATTGCGCCACGAGTTCCACGCTCAGGCGATCATTATCCACCAGCGAGAATTTAACGCCGCGCCGCTCCAGCACTTTCTGCAGCTCGCGCAAATTGTGCCATTGCAAGTGCCCGCCCAAGCGGCGGTAGAGGGCGTCCACGTCAGGCGCTTCCGGGTTGCTGAACATCGGTGCCGCATCGGCCGGCTTGGGCATGTTCACCAGCACCACATGCTGGCGGCAGAGCAATTCGGCGTGGCGCACGAAGTTCTCCGCCGCGACGGGATCATCCAGCGAAGTCAGGAATATCAGCAGGGCGCGCCGCCGCAACGTGTGGCGCAGGAACGTGGCCACATCATCAAAGTCCGGCGTCACCTCGCGCGGATGCAGCGTGTAGAGGGCATCGCGGCAGGTCTGGTAATGCGCCTTGCCGTTCTTCGCCCGCACAAATGCTTCGACCCGGTCGCTGAACGTCAGCAGGCCGAACAAATCGCCATGATGTTCCGCGGCCATGCCCAGCACCAGCGCCGAGGTCACGAACCGCTCCAGCAGGGTTTCCTCTTGGATCGTTGCTTCAACGGATGTACCGACTTCAGGCGCGGGAGCCATGGTGCCCCGTCCCGAACGGGCGCTCAAGCGTGAGGCATCAATGACCACATATACTTCCTGGGTTTTTTCGATCTGGAACACCTTGGTGATCGGGCGGGCGCGCCGGGCCGTGGCTTTCCAATGAATATCATCGTAGCTGTCGCCGGGAACATATTCCCGCAGCTTTTCAAAGTCGCGCCCTTTGCCCACCTGCCGGTGCGCATGAACGCCAAAGGCGCCGCGATTCAGAAACAGCGCCGCCAAACTCTTGCGGTCCTGCTTCAAGTTGGGATAAACCCGGATTTGCGTGGCAACCGGTTGCGCGTTGCGGACGGACCAAAAGCCGAAGGGGGAAACCCCTTCGACATAAACCGTGTTCAGCGCATAATTGCCGCGCCGCACCGCGGTGCAGGGCCAGTGTGCCGTGGACCATTCTGCGTCCGCGGCCAGTTGAATGCTCTGGTCTTCGAGCGGCGAGGTGATTTCCCGGGGAAAGGGCAGGCCCACCCGCAGCGTGCGTGCCTGCCGCGTCTGATTGTGAACCCGTAATTCCAAGGTGCCTTCGCGATCCTTGGAGAGCCGGAGCACCGGCGGTAATTCCACGTGCAGATGGTCCAGGCTGCCGTAAGCGCGCAAGGCGTCCAGCAGCAGCAACAGCAGCAGGACGCCAATCCCCAAGGTGGCGACCGCCGTGGCCTCGGGTTTCAGAGCGGGGATCAGGCTCAAGGGCAGGGCGGTCAGCCCGAACCACAGGAGCAGCTTGCTCCGGGGCGCCATCATCGGGGTACGGCCACTTGCTGTAGAATTTTGTCAATCACCTCGCGCACGCTCAGGCCCTCGATCTCGAACTCCGGGCGCAGAATCAACCGATGCTCCAGCACCGGCACCGCCATGGCTTTGATGTCGTCAGGCGTGATGAAGTCGCGTCCGGCGATGGCCGCCACGGCGCGGCTGGCCAACAGCAGGCTTTGCGTGGCGCGGGGGCCCGCCCCCACCAGCACGGCCTCGTGGGTGCGCGTGGCCCGCACCAAGTCCGTCAGGTACGGCACCAGGTCTTCCCGCACCGTGATGCCGGCCAGCGACTGGCGCAGCAGGGTCAGATGCTCTGGTGTGATGACCGGTTGCACCGCGCCGCTGGCGAGCGTTGTTTCCGGCGCCTCATTGCCGAGCATGCGGCGGGCCAGGGCGCATTCCTCATCCCGCGTGGGCGCCTGCATCGTGATCTTGAGCATGAACCGGTCCTTTTGCGCCTCGGGCAGGGGATACGTGCCTTCGTACTCGATCGGGTTCTGCGTGGCGAACACCGTGAAATTGGTGGAGAGCGGGTGCGTCTCCCGGTCAATGGTCACCGCCCGCTCCTGCATCGCCTGCAACAGCGCGGACTGCGTCTTGGCGGGGGCGCGGTTGATTTCATCCGCCAGCAGGAAGCTGGTGAAAATGGGGCCCTTGATCAGGTTGAACTCATTGCGTTGCAGGTTGAAGACGTTCGTGCCGGTGATGTCCGCCGGCATGAGGTCCGGCGTGAACTGGATGCGCGCGAACTCGCAGCCCAACACGCGCGCCAGCGTGCGCACCAGCAGCGTCTTGGCCACGCCGGGCACGCCCTCGATCAGCGCGTGATGCCCGGTGAAGATGGCGATCAACGCATAATCCACCACTTCTTTCTGCCCGATGATCACCCGGGCGACCTCGGCGCGCGCCGCCGTCAGGACCTGCTTTAACTGTTCGGTGTTTTCAGCCATAACCAGTCGTGTATTATTGAACGGATACTTCTTTTTTAATATTAAACTGTTCTACCCGTTTGCGCAGCGTGGCGCGGGTGATGCCCAATAATTTCGCCGCCTGCACCTGGTTGCCGAGCGTGGCCCGGAGCGCCTGGATGACCAGCTCCCGCTCCACCGTGGGCAGCACTTCCGCCTCGGGATTCTGCCGCGCCCAGGCAAACAGCTTTTGTGCCAGGTCTGCCACCGTGAGGGAGCCGCCCTCCGCCGGGGCGGGGGATGGGGCCGCGGGTTCGGCGGCGGCGGCGGGCGCGAGGCCGGGCGTGACACTGGTGGCCCGGGCGATGATTTCCGGAGGCAGATCCGCCGCCATGAGCACGGGGCTCTTGGCCACCACGATGGCGCGCTGGATGGCGTTCTCCAACTCGCGCACATTGCCCGGCCAGGGATGCTGCTCCAGCGCCTGCATCGCCTCCTGCGCGACGGACTTGGGCGGCTGCTTGAACTGCCGGGCGAACTTCTTCGCAAAATAATGCACCAGCAGCTTGATATCCTCGCGGCGCTCGCGCAACGGCGGCAGATGAATGCGCACCACGTTCAACCGGTAGAACAGATCCTCGCGGAACTCCCGGGCGGCCACCGCCCGCTCCAGCGGCTTGTTCGTGGCGGCGATGATGCGCACATCCACCTGCACCGACTGGTTCCCCCCCACCCGCTCGAACGTGCCGGATTGCAGCACCCGCAGCATCTTCGTCTGCGTCGCCGGCGTCATGTCCCCGATCTCATCCAGGAAAATCGTCCCGTGATTGCACTGCTCGAACTTGCCGATGCGCTGGGCGTTGGCGCCGGTGAACGCGCCTTTCTCATGCCCGAACAACTCGCTTTCCAACAAGTTCTCCGGAATGGCGGCGCAATTGATGGCCAGGAACGGATGCCCGTTGCGCCGGCTGTGGTGATAGATCGCGCGCGCCACCAGCTCCTTGCCCGTGCCGCTCTCCCCGGTGACCAGCGCGGTCGCGTCCGAGGCGGCCAGTTGCCCGATGAGCTTGTACACCTCCTGCATGGGCTGGCTGCGGCCCACGATGCCCTGCTCATGCTCCTCCGATTCCAGCAGCGGCTGGTAGGAGACCACCTGCTTCATGTCGTGGGCGGCTTTGAGCGCGGTGGCCACGATCTGTTTCAGCTTGGGCACATCAAACGGCTTCAGCAGATAATCAAATGCGCCCAGCTTCATCGCCTCGATGGCCGTCTGCGTGGTGCCGTAGGCCGTCATCATGATCACCGGCAGCTTGGCATCCATCTGGCGCAGCCGGCGCAGCGTTTCCAACCCGCTCAGGCCGGTCATGCGCACATCCATGATGACGAGGTCCGGCTTGAGTTTGGGAATCAGCCGCAGGGCCTCCTCACCGCTTGAGGCGGTCGCAAACTCAACCTCCGGCGAATGAAAAATTCGCTGGAACGAGTACCGCACATCCGCTTCATCATCCACCAATAACAATTTATCCATAATCACGCAGGTTTCACGCCGCCTGGGGCCATGCTTGAGCCATGCCATCCCCGATACGGCTTGATTAAAGCAGATACCGGGCCCGCAGGAAAATGAAAAATGTCGGCCCAACCACAAACGTAGGTGACGACGTAAGGAGTCTCAAATATGAAGGCGCGGAAAAATTTGGAGTGCGGTGGCAACCGAAGGGGGAAATGGGGGCGGCGGGCGGCACCGCTTTGGATTTGCCGCGTCCACTGGAGTGAGCGCGGGTGTACCTGAGGAGACCTAAATGGAGTGGCGCGGGAGATTTTGGCAGAGGGGAAATTCCCAGAGTTTCGTGCCCCCTCACCTCTTTCCTCTCCCTTGGGGAGAGGAGGCCCGTTCTGCGGCTAAGGGAGCGGATGATGGGTTACATGCGAGTCTTCGGCGTCCGGCACAGAATCCGTCCACGCGGGAGCGCACGCATGACCTTTGGAATATCAAAACCCGGCGAGCGGTTTTCCCTCTCCCCAGCAACGGTGTTAATTTTTGCAACTGTTTTCGGTGATTTTTT
>JBAXGN010000304.1 GCA_037139415.1 Verrucomicrobiota bacterium
ATAGCTTATCTTATGCATGTTTTGAAAACGGCTTTTCCGGGACGGGCTCTAGCTAGCCGGAGCGTCATGAGAGGGGAACGGGGCCGCGCCAACGTCTATGCGGTGACGCTGAAGGCCGATTGATGCGGCGCGGATGCGCTTCATGAGTCCCCAGGAGCGCCGGGCGGCGACTTAAACCGAACCGCTTCAAGACGGCATAAAAACGACCACCTCCGACCATGGGCCGGGGCCGTCTTGGCCAATGGCATGGATGCGGAACGCGTAGTCCTTGCCGCGCTCCAGGCCGGCAATCTTAATTTTGTGGCAGTAGCTGTGCTGCGTGCCGAGCTTCCAATTGGCGGGCACGGACGTATCGCCCAGGCAATATTGCACCTCGAACATGCGCGCCCCGCGCGGGCTTTTGGCGCTGGAAACTATAGCATAAGTCATTGCCAAACAGGAATTTTACGCGTAAAACATAAAAGCTGTTCCAGATGAGCAAAAAGCCTCAGCCGAAAGCTCCAAAGCCGCAGCCGGAGACACTAAAAGGGCTGGCCCGGATCAATGTCCGTCATACAAGGCCCGGACACGGCATTTAAGGGTGTTTGGCACGCACGGCAGTAAAACCGCAAACACGCTGCTAATCAGGCACTTGCAATTAGTTAACTCAGAGGAAATAAAATGGAGCGAGCGAAGGGATTCGAACCCTCGACACTCACGTTGGCAACGTGATGCTCTACCAGGCTGAGCTACGCTCGCTTCAAACAACGCGCACACTCTGCTTCATGACCGGATAAATTGCAAGTGCTGTTTTATATTTTTTTTCGACGGACTTTTGAGGGCGGTCGATGAGGGGTAGCCATGGCTGGAAAGCCGTAAACCAGCGCGCTTGTGGTTGTCCACAAACAAAACAGGCGCAGCCCGCAAGCCGCGCCTGTTTGTAATGCATGTCCAATGACCTATTTCATTAATGCCTGTTGTTGCAACAATAATGTATCGCCTTTTGAATTTTTCCCAAAGGCGGTGGTCGCTGACGTGAAGGTTATGACCACTGAATCGCCTGTTTGCCGCGGGATCAGCGTCGTCACCGTGGCGGTATTCGCTCCGGTTTTTAAGTACGTAAAGGTGCCTTGCTTGGCCCCCGAATTATCCTGGATTTGCACCTGTTTGCCGTTGAAAGTAGCCATACTGGTAGAGTTGTCTTTTTGACTGGTAGCCTGCCAAGTCTGGCCGCTCAAGGTGGTCGGCGCATACATGGCGTGGGTGGAAATGATGGTGCCGGTATAACTGACATCAGCACTGCCACTCCCGGTTCTGGTCTCGGTCCCAGAAATATCCATCATATCCGCTCCAGTGAAAATCAGGTCCAGCAACAGCACACTTTCATGCCCAATGACTTTCAGTTTGCCTGTGGCAAGGCCAGTCTTTTGATACGTGTATGTGAACGCACTTGCATCATGGGAAGAAGTCGAGGCCCCTTGCGAAACGGTGGAAAAAATGATCATTTGAACGTCGTTCGAGCTGTCGGTAAGCTGGAGGGACACCCCGGTGAGCAACTTCGGCGCCCAGTCCGGCGGCGGTTGCACATCCGTCTGGGAGATGAGTATGCTGCCAGTACCTGTGGGTCCCATGAACCAGCCACGTCCCTGAAGAGCGCCACTGACAGCATCGGGCACGAACACCCCCTTGAACGGTGTCACTTTCTTGGTGGCCGGATTCACAAATGATCCACTGAACACACCGCTGGCTGAATCCACCGTAACACTCAAATTAACGGTGGACTGCCACACCTTGATCAGTTTATCGGTCGCACTCACGTAACTGGGCGGAACGTTGTCCGGAAGACCGCCATCCATAAATTCAACCACCCCGTTGGTCCAACCAGTGACCGTGTGTCCAGCCGCTGGTTTGGTGTAGCGATCCAGTTGCGTGGTTATCCCGCTGTCTGATCCATCGGATTGATACCACGTGGGAACTTCGGAGAAAAGCCAGCTACCGCCATTTTCGGTTATCGTTATCCAGCCGGCATACAGTCCTTTACCGCCCAAAGGGGCGAATACCGGCACGCCAAGCGAGGAACTATTACCCACAATCAGACTGCTCACATTTAAAACTGCGCCATTCGGCAGATTGCCGGTTATCAGCACCTGATTGGGAGCTTTGATCGTCATCACCGCCGCTCCATATCCCATTGCCCCGCTCGGAGAAAAACTCAAGGTGTAATTACCGCACAGCGACGCGGCACTGCCGGAAGCCAGGGTCGCCACCTTCGGCGTGGCGTACACGAACACCTGATTTGTCGCTCCCGCCTCTCCGATCGTTCCGGTAACCGATCGCATCACCGAATCTTGCGGATCAAGGCTGAGTGCCACCTGCAATGTGGGTTTGCCGGGACGCGGCACCGCCAACTGCACCTCTCCCCGAATATTGAATGCGCCACTAATCGGAACAGCCAATCCCCGATTGAGCAACTGCCCGGTAAAAGCACCTTTGTCGGTGATGGTCAACTTGATCGTGCCGGCGTTTGAAATGGTGACGGGTATTCCCATGCCGGATTCCGGCGCATAGAGCCCATTATAGTCGCCTTTGAGCGCGGGCCAGGGATTGGTCACGAATGTCGCCGTAATCAGCAACCCGGGTTGATTCGTGAAAACATAGGTGGCTTTGGTGGAAACTTCATTGGTGACGTTGGCAGTCCAATTGGATAGAATATATCCGGCCGCTGGCACGGCGGTAAGGGTGACTTTACTGCCAATTTTAATCAACTGGCCATTGGCGGCACCAGTCACTTTGCCGTTACCGATGATGGTCAGTTGTAACGGTGCCGACTGCTGCTGTGCCAGCAACAAGGTTGCCGAGCAAAACAAGGCCATCGTTCCGGTTAATAATGAAGACCCTCCGATTCCAAGCCACGTTCTTTTTTGACTGATGTTACTCATACGTTTTTTTGGTTGTTGGTTTTCTCGATCCTAAACTTGTAGAACGTATATCATATTCCTTGCGGAAGACAAATATATCTTGCCACTATGAGTTGGACCTTGGGGCACCCAACTACGTTCACAACTTTTCTGCTCACGTTTTTTTCCTAGCCGTCCCCCCCGGCTTCCTCTATAATACTGGCCATGATCCCGATGAATATGGAACAGCTTTACCAGGAACGGTTAAACCGGTACGTAACCGCGATGCGCAACGAGAAGCCGGATCGGATTCCCCTCCGCCCGTTCGTGGCTGAATTTACCGCGCGTTACGCCGGTTATACGTGCCAGGAAGTCGTGCATGATTACAGCAAAGCGTTCGAGGCCGCCATCAAGACCGCCAAGGATTTCCAGTGGGACGCCGTCGTGCCCAACATGGTGTATGTCTGGACCGGGCTCGCCCAAGCGGCAGGATTGCGCTACTACGGCATCCCCGGTATTGGCATCCCACACACCAGTGGTTTCAATTATATTGAACCACCCGAGGATGGTGCGTTCATGCGCGAGGATGAATATGATGCGTTGATCCAGGACCCCACCGGTTTTCTCTACAACGTCTGGCTGCCGCGGGTCTCCACCGAGGTCAGCAAGATCGGCTCCCCCGCCACCTACCGCAACAATCTCGCGTTGGTAAAAAGTTCCATGGCGATGTTGAGTTACTTTTACGCGTTCGGACCGCAAGTGGGCCGGATGCGCACCGAATGCGGCACCGCCTCGGCCATCTCCGGCATTTTCAAGGCGCCTTTCGACATCATCGCTGATAAATTGCGGGGCTATGTGGGCTTGACCATGGACATGGCCACCCAGCCAAAAAAAGTACTCGCTGCTTGCGAGGCGCTTATGCCGCACCTGGTCAATGTCGGGCTGACCACCGCCGATCCCAGCAAACTGGTGCCCATCGGTTTTTGGATGCATCGCGGCTGTGTCCCGTTCATCAACCCGCGTCAGTTTGATTCCCACTACTGGCCCACACTCAAACCGTGCATTGAGGAATTCTGGAAACACGGGCACCAGACGCTCTTTTATGCCGAAGGCAAATGGAAACATCATTTTGAAACCTTCCGCGAATTACCCGACCGCAGCATTGTCTTTCACTGCGACCAGGATGACCTCTTTGAAGTCCATCGCCGGTTGCACGATAAATTTGCCCTCAGCGGCGGCATTCCAAACGTGCTGCTGAGTTACGGCAAACCGGAGGAAGTCCGTGAATTCTGCCTGCGGGTCATCCACGAGGTCGCCAAGGATGGTGGCTATATCATGGACGCCGGCGCCATCATGCAAAATGACACCGATATTGAGAATATGAAGGTAATGACGCAGGTCTGCCACGAGCATGGCACCTATTCCGCTGGCAGTTACCAGCCGCCTACGGCCACACCTCCGTGTGAACTGCCCGCCTCCATCGCCAGCCGCCGGCTGGTTGCAGGCACGACCGGACGCCCTGCCCCGCACCTAGCGCCGGGCACCTGTTTCCCTTGGGCAGAGAAGGTGAAGGAGCTGCCCGAAATCACGGGCGACCAGGACCTCGTCAAACGCGTCTGGGAACAGGTGGATGCTTTCGGCAACATGTATATCTGGCAGATGTTGCTGAGTTTTTAACTCGGCTCACCAGTATTTATAGATCCGGTTCAGTTGCGGATCATATTGGTCCACGGGCGACCGGCGGGATTGTTCATACTCGCGCTGCTTGTCCTCGTCTTTGACATTCATGAGCAGCGCATTGAAGCTCTCCATCGGTGGTTTTTCCTTGGCCCGCTGATTTTGGGGCGGCTTGGGTTTGGACTGGTTTTTCCTGGCCAACTGTTGTCGCAGGCGGGTGAGGTCCTGGCGCACCTGCTCTTCGCCGCGTTGTGCCTCGGGGTTGACCCGCTTGATTTCCAGGGAGCGTTGGTAACTGGTGGCGGCTTTTTCCAAATGGGAAACCGCCTTTTCCAGGGATTTGCTTTCCTGTTCGGAGGCCTGTTGTTGCTCCTGTTTACCCAACTCGTTCAGCAATTGCGGCAGGGTCTTTTCGAGCCGGGCAATCTTGGGCGGCGCCTCCTGGTTTTCCGGGTTAATTTTCAGCGCCTCCTTGTAATGGCTCAACGCATCCTGCAATTTTTCCGCTGCCTCGGCGGGATCATTCGCTTTGGCTTGCTCGCCCTCTTTGGCCTGTTGGTCGCCCTGCTTCATGTTTAATTCTTCCAGGGCTTGCTTCACTTCCGGTTCGCCTTTTTTGGCAATGGGTTGAGCCTTGTCCACGGCGAGGGCCTGCTCGTATTTATCCAGCGCCTTCTCGTATTTGTTAATGGCCTCTTCCGGATTCCATTTAGCCTCATTCTGCGCTTCTTTCTGCAATTGCAGCCCGTCGCGGGCCAACAGTTGGGCTAGTTTGACTTCGTAACTTTAACTACTCTGGTTGTGGCGTCGTTTTGCGCACCGG
>JBAXGN010000305.1 GCA_037139415.1 Verrucomicrobiota bacterium
TTTATTCAAAAACCTGCAAAAAATCCGCATTGTTAAGTCCGACAGGCTGCTAGAGCACATCCGCCAGAAACCGTTGCCTGAGTGCCTGAAATGGGTCGGCGATGCCAAACAGATTGCGGACAAGTACAAGCTCAAGCTGGTCTGCTATGAGGCCGGGCAGCACTTGGTGGGAGTCGGTGGCGGCGAGAACAACAACGCCATGACCAAGCTATTCCAGACCGCAAACCGGCACCCGCGCATGGGCGAAATCTATGCGCAATATCTGGACGGCTGGAAGCAGGCGGGCGGCGACCTGATGTGCATATTTTCCTCCACCGGCACCTGGAGCAAATGGGGCAGTTGGGGCCTGACGGAATACTTTGACGAAACCGAACACGACCAACCCAAATACAAAACCGTCCTCGACTGGAATCGCCAGAACCCGAGGGAGTAGCTGCTCAGTTCATGACCTCACCCGCAACCATCATTCCCTTTTCACGTTTTTAGCATGTTTCACGGTTTGGGATCACTGTTTACTGTTCACTGATAACTGATCACCAGCTCTGACTCCAATCCCCTAGTTTCTTGGTCTTCAGCCTCCTGATCACTGATCACTGGTAACTGGCATCTTCATCATTCCGCTTTCCGTATTCAAAGGTTCCCAATTTTTATGCCAACTAATTTTTCTGCCGGCTTATATTTCTGCAACATTTCCGGTGTTCTAACTTCTGACTTCCATCTCCTTTCTTTTAAGTCGAACATTAGTTGACTGTATCATGGCTTCGGTATTTAGTCTCCTCATGCAAATCGCAAGCCTGAAGATTTTTTGTGACCTGGCCGAAACCAAAAGCTTCACCAAAGCCGCCCAGGTCAGTGAAATTACCCAATCTGCGGTCAGCCAGCAGATTGGCATGCTGGAGCGCCTGTTCAACTCGCTCCTCATCGAGCGCAGCAAGAAGCACTTCCGCCTCACGCGCGAAGGCGAGGTGCTGTATGAATACGCCAAGCAAATTATCCAGACCCATGACGCCTTGTTCAGCAAACTCCAGGAAATCAAGGACATCATCTCCGGATCCATGCGCGTGGCCACGATTTACAGCATCGGGCTGCACGACCTGCCGCCGTATTTGACGAAGTTCCTGAAGGCGTATCCCACGGTAAACGTGCATGTGGAGTATCGGCGCTCCAACCAGGTGTATGAGGACGTCCTCAGCAACGTGGTGGATCTAGGTTTGGTGGCCTATGCCACCAAGGACAGCAAGCTGGAGATTGTGCCGTTTCGCAAGGATTACCTGGTGCTCATCTGCCATCCAAATCATCCGCTGGCCGGTCACAAGTCGTTGCGCCTGAGCGATTTATCCAGCCAGAAGTTCATCGCCTTTGAACCGGACATCCCAACGCGACGCGCGGTGGACCGCATCATGCGCGAGCACGGGGTGGATTTAAACGTGGTCATGGAGTTTGATAATATTGAGACGGTTAAGCGCGCGGTGGAAATTGACGCCGGCATTGCCATTGTCCCGCATGCCACCATCATTCAGGAAGTCAGCAAGAAGACGCTTTTCGCAGCCCGCTTTGCGGATGGCGATTTCTTCCGCCCCCTGTCCGCCATTTACAAGAAACACAAGGTCCTCTCCCCGGCGATGAAGCAGCTCATCACCATGCTCAAGAGCGCGGACTCCAAATAATCGGGGCAGCCATGGTGTGGTTCTTGATGCTGCCCTTGGTTTACTGATCACTGGTCACTGGTCTCCCCCATTCCGCACTCCGCATTCAAAGGTTCCGCCTTCAGAAGTGATCTGGTTTTCATCCGTGGCATCCGTGTAATCCGTGGTTAAAAAGATTCCGCAATCCGAAATCCGCATTCCGC
Organism: Verrucomicrobiota bacterium; assembly: GCA_037139415.1. Lineage (NCBI taxonomy): Bacteria > Pseudomonadati > Verrucomicrobiota > Verrucomicrobiota bacterium. The sequence continues at coordinate 1,850 of JBAXGN010000305.1, forward strand.
ATTCGAGATGGGCGTTGCCTGGCAAAGTAAAAAAATGATTCACTTTTTTATTTGCTGCAGCTATCGTTACCGCATGAAAGTCAAGTTATCCGCCATTTTGGTGCTGGGATGTATGTTATTTCAAGCCAGCGGTGCCTCCCCGGAAACCGTCAAGCAATTGAACGCCATGATGCAGGGCGAATACGCCACCAATCATCGCTACGGCGCGTTCGCCCAAAAGGCCACGGAGGAAGGTTTGACGCCCGAAGCGGCCTTGTTTCGTGCCGCCGCCCGCGCCGAAGGAATTCACCGTAGCGCCATGCGGGCGGCCATGCAGACCATGAATCTCGAACCCAGTGAACCCACCCCCGACGACCTCAAGCCAGCTTCCACCCGTGAGAATTTGCAGACCAGTATTCTGAGTGAAAACGCCGAGGCGAAAGTGATCTATCCCCGGCTGCTCAAACAGCTTGGCACCGAAACCAATTCCGTCCAAGCCATCCGCATCATTGAGTACGCCATTGCGTCGGAGGCTCAGCATTCCCGCCTGTTCCAGGAGGCACTCGCCCATTTGGGTGAAAATAAGACCAACGCGTATTATATTTGTCCCCAATGCTCCCTGCTCTCTCTGGAAAAACCGTCTGAAGCTTGCCAGAATTGCCAGGGCCGTGCTAACCCCATCCTGTTGCGCGCTCCAAAATGAACTGGCGCTCCGCCCTGATTGCCTCGCCTGTTTCTGCCAGGCTCCGGTCCCTGTTGCCACACGGTTTTACCGGGAGCAGTTCTTTGGAACCTTTAGCGACGCTGGTCTTGAACCGGGCGTCCTGCCCCGTTGGGTTTGCGGCGATGATGGCTCCGCAGGCGCGGCTACCAGTTTTGGAAAGTCGAGTGCATCCGCCACACGACGGATGGCGCTCTGGAATTCCAGAGAGGTCTTGCGGTCCAGCAACCAACGCACGGCAAACTCCATCTCCTTGCGGGTAGGTTCTATCGCCGCCAAATCTTCAAAATGCCGTTTGCCTTTTTGGCCGTCGATGGCGGCATAGAGTTTCAAGGCTACCTGGTCCTGACGGCCAATCAGGTAAATCGTGAGACACGGACCAAATACCTGCTTGGTGGCGCGGGAAAGGATGCCCGCAGGCAAACCCAAGCGATGCACTGCCAGAGCGGCATCATTAAGCCAGTTTTCCGGAAGATTCAGATCCCTGGCCACCAGAGCGGCTGCCCGGGTGACTTCGTCAGGCAACGGCTCTGCCAATACGGTGGCAGCATCGCCCTTTACCATTCCCAAAATATCCACATCGCGGGTGGGGCGCTCCCTCAATCCGGAGAGACAGAGGGCCGAGCCGCCGCATACCAGAAGCGAATATTCTCCGGCATCCGCCAGCGCTAGGCAGCGGCCGGTGCGGGAGAGAGCTTCGCGGATTTGCGTTCTGGTGGTGAACATGCGGATCAGGTGTCAAGTGGAGCCACAGGCTTGAAGGTGCCGTGCTGTGGAGAATGGTAGTCTTCCCGTTTTAACCGCACCTGACGGTGCGGCGACGCAGGAAACGTGGCAGGGTCGGCGAAATCGTTGATGGCCACAGTCCAGAAACAATGAGCGGTGGCATCCCAGACACCTACCGAGGCATTACGACCGGTGCCACGATACCAGACGCCGTCGCGCAGAAGATCCGCGGGGAGGATTTCGACGCGGGGGGTTCCGTGCCAGCGTTTGAGCGCATTCTTCCGGGCCGCCAGACGCTTGGCCGGCGAAGAAACCGCCCCGCCCAGGCGGCCGATGCGGGCATAATGACTTGCGATGACGCTTTTCATAGAATCAAGTTATGCTAAGCAGTTTGGCATGGCAAGTGGAAAAATATCCAGTCAGCAGATGCGCGATACACGAGTCACGTGTATCGTGCATCATGATGTTATCCGACCCTATCTGCAGCAATCAATGCCACCTTCAAAACAGATTGCACGAACAGCCATTTCACTGGTACTTTTCATCATGCACATGTTGGATACATTAACATTAAACGCCGGTCCGAAGGTTGGGCAAGGATGCTACACCCTGATACGAACGTTGGGGCCGAATGGAATGTGCATGGGGTGGTTGGCTCAAACGGGACGCCTGCATAACGTCGCGGCCCTGAAATTCCCGCCTTTCCGCACCTTCCTTATCGGCTGCCTGATTTTGTTGTTGAACCTGTCTCCAGCAGCCGCCGCCGCCAGCGAACCCACTTGGCCCACCTTTCATGGTCCCAACCGTGACAACCTGGTCACCGAGATTGGCCTGATGAAAACCTGGCCAGCAGAAGGCCCCAAGCTGCTCTGGAGTTTTCCAGACTGTGGACGCGGCTATGCCGGCATGTCCATTGCGGAAGGCCTCGTCTTTACCAGCGGTGATTTCGGCGAAGACGAATATCTGCTGGCGCTGGACCTGGCTGGCAAACTGAAATGGAAAACCCGCAACGGCAAAGCGTGGAAAGGCGCCACCCCTGGTTCCCGAACCACCCCAACGTACAGTGATGGCCGCGTGTTTCACTTGGGGCCGCACGGCGATCTATCCGCGTTTGACGCCGCGACCGGACGGGTGATCTGGACTGTCAATATCAAGGACACCTTTGACGCGCCGCTGGGCGGGTGGGGATACACCGAGAACCTGTTGGTAGATGCCGACAAGGTCTTTTGCATGCCCGGCGGCACAAAGGGTAAAGTGGTGGCGTTGGACACTGCGACGGGTAAGGTGCGCTGGGCGAATACGGAAATCACCGACCGCGCCGGCTATTCCTCCCCGATCATCGTGGAACATGGCGGTACGCGGCAATTCGTCACCCTGGCGCGCAGCACTTTTCTGGGCGTGGATATTCAATCCGGGAAACTCCTCTGGAGCCACCCGCATCCCGGCTTTTGCGATCAAAACGTGACCTCGCCGATCTACCATGATGGCTGTGTATTCGTCACCAGCGGCCATCGGGCGGGCGGCCGCGTCATCCGCCTAAGTGCGGACAATCGTCGCACCGAGGAACTCTGGTATGGGAAACGACTGGATAATTGCCATGGTGGCGTGGTGTTGCTGGATGGCTACCTCTATGGGAGCGGTTGCCGGATGTACAACAAGGGCCTGCATTGCGTTGAATTCAACACCGGCAAAGTCATGTATCAGGCCGAAGCCATTGGCAAAGCCTCCATCACCTATGCGGATGAGCGTTTATTCTGCGTGGGCAACGACGGTGACGTCATGCTGGCCAAACTGAGCCCGCAATCAGCGGACATCGTGAGCCAATTCAAACTCCCCCGGCGAGACGAACTGCACACCCTTTCCCATCCTGTGGTCTGCGGTGGCCGGCTCTACATCCGCCATTTGAACGACCTATGGGTGTATGACGTGCGGGCCGAATGACGGTTCTGAGATCGCTAATTTTACGGATGAAAAATCCGGGCTTGCGTAACGGCAAAATATTACGCATTCTTTTCCAGCCGTTTACGGCGGGGTAGCCAAGTGGAAAGGCAGGGCTCTGCAAAAGCCTTATGCGTCGGTTCGATTCCGACCCTCGCCTCC
>JBAXGN010000306.1 GCA_037139415.1 Verrucomicrobiota bacterium
CCCACGGATAAAAAAATCACCGAAAACAGTTGCAAAAATTAACACCGTTGCTGGTCAAACGCCCCAACTTTTCTTGCCAACCCGGAAAGGGTTGCGTCCGGCCTTGGATGCGTCTGCCCGCCAATTTTCCGCCGTGCCCAATTGCCGCAACCGCCTACGGGGTTGTCTGGTCACAGTGCGCGGGATTCCCATGGTAGGCGCGGCCCCGTTTGCCCTTGCCGCGCCAACCATGGTCTCCGGTGACGCAATCCTTGCAGGATTGCCGGGTTGATCGAGGTTTTGTTTTGGAAGGATAACGGCATGGAAGGCCCGGGTGGGTTGCGTGGGGGAAAGGGGGATGCAACTTTGCCGGATTCCACCCCGCAGAATTCCCTGCGGCCCGGTACGGGTTGGGTCCGGCGCAGAGTTCTGCCCCGCACCTCCAGCCGTCCGGACGCCGGGCGCTCCATTGGCGCGTTTCCGCACGTCGCGGCGGACTTTCGCGCAACGGGTGGCGCATTCCGCACTGGAGGCCCGGCAAATTCGCGGGGCGGGCGCGGATTTCCCGCGTGCGGTCCGGATTTTTTCGCCACCCATGGCGCATTTTTGGCCGTCCTATACGGGGTTTTTCGCGGCCAGTGGCGTATTACTGGGCGCCAGCATTTCATTTCCCCCGCCCAGCGCCGCATTTTCCGGTGCCAGGAAATCATATTCCACGGCTAACGGGCCATTTTTCCGGTCCAGAATTTGGTTTCCCCCTGCCAGAAAATCATGTTAGCCCGCCAGGATTTTGTTTCCCCCCGCCAGGAAATGAAATCCCCCTGCCAGGATTTGGTTTTGCCCTGCCAGGAAATCATTTACCCCAGCCGGGAAATGAAATTCCCCAGCCGGAAAATGGTTTTTGCGGGCACAAATTTCCGCCAAAATCACGCAAAAGACTGGTGCCAGACCGCAAATTCCCGCCCCGCAGCCTCCCGGCGGGCATTCGGACGCGCGGGGAAACGCTCGTCACGAGGGGAACGGGGCATGACCTCCGGAAAGGCGTCCAATGAACTCCCTGCACGCTGGTAGTTGACCTGGCGGTTGCTTCACGGTGGCTTATCTTTCCCTGGAATCATTCGTCACCATTTGACAATTAGAATGACCGGGCAATGCGCCGTTGTCAGCGATAGTCTGCAGGCCTTAATGCCTCCGCTGCCAGCGTCCCCAATTGAGCGCGCAACGGAACCACGTTGCCCTTGCCATCCGGATGATTGCGATTGCTCAGGAAAATCACCATGGTTTGCGAGGCGGGATCAATCCACACGCTGGTACCGGTCCAACCTGTGTGACCATACGAACCCACCGGAAACCATTTTCCGCGCGGGCCGGCATGTGGGGAATCAATGTCCCAACCCAGTCCACGCTTATCCTTGACCGCAACGGGACTTTGAATGGTGGTCATCAACCGCACGGTTTCCGGTTTGAGCACCCGCACGCCCTCGAGTATTCCGCCGCCCAGCAACATCCGGGCGTAGCGGGCCAGGTCGGCGGCGGTGGTGAACACTCCGGCGTGTCCCGCCACGCCATCCATCCGGCGCGCGGTGGGATCATGGACGGTGCCACGCAGCATCGCGCCGCCGAACGCCTCGGTGGGTGCAATCCGCGCGCGCTTCTCCGTTGGCGGCAGATAACCGGTATCACGCATGCCCAACGGTTCATAAAAATGACGTGCCACAAACTCATTCAAGGGTTGTCCGCTGACCCGCCGCACGATTTCGCCCAACAGGATGAAATTCACATCGCTATAGCGAAAGGCGGTGGCGGGCGGGGTCGCAGGCTTCTCCTTGAGGGCCAGGCGGATGCCCGAGGCATAATCTTCCGGGCGTTCCCGGCTCGTAAGGCCGGGCGGCAATCCGGCACTGTGGGTCATCAGATGGCGGATGGTGATCGGTTCCCGGCCTTGCCCGGTAAATTCCGGTAGATAGGTTTGCACCGGTGCGTCCAGATTTACGCGTCCCTGCTCGATTAGCCACAGCATCGCCGGCGTAGTGGCCAGGACCTTGGTGAGCGACGCGGCGTCGAAAATCGTATCCACCGTCATGGCCTCCCGCGCCGGCACAACGGCACGCTGCCCATAAGCACGGGCATACACCTGCCCGCGATGTTCCACCCATAAGACGCCGCCCGGCAGGTTGGTTTGGGCGATGGCCTGATTAATGGCGGCATCCATCGCCGCCAGTTTGGCGGGGTCGAATACGGATGTCGGCTGAGTCGCTGGGCCGGGTGGCGCGGCCGGGCGTTTGCTGGAGGTGGAACATCCCGCCAAGCCGACAAGGACGATTAGCAGGCAAAACAAGGCCCGGTAACGTTCCAGCAACTTGGGTACGCCAAAGTCTGATTTACGCCTCATGCTTGCCGCCACGCGACCACCCCGCCCACCACGGTGGCAGTGGCTTTGCCCTTCAGGCGCCAGCCGTGGAAGGGGCTGTTCTTGGATTTGCTCGCGCTTTCGGAGCGGTCATACACCCACTCGTGGTTGGGATCGAACACTGTCACATCGCCATCCGCCCCCACCGCCAGCGTACCCTTCTTGAGCCGCAACAGCCGGGCCGGGTTGACCGTGAATTTGGCCAGGAGATCCAGCAACGAAACGCGCTTGCTGTGGTACAACTGCATGAGCGAGAGCGGCAGCTCGGTTTCCAGTCCGGTGATGCCAAACGGCGCGTAATCAAACTCCACTTCCTTCTCATACCCGCAGTGCGGCGCGTGATCACTGCCGATGATCTCGATGGTGCCATCCGCCAGCCCTTCCAGAAGGGCCTCGCGATCACGCCACGACCCAAGGGGCGGATTCATCTTGAAATTGGTGTCATAAACGGGCCACACCGGCAGAGGCGTTGGCTGCCCTGCCGCCAGCGCCTTGCCATCTTCGGCCCAGAAATGGTCGCTGCCCGCCACGGCGGCATCCGTCAGCGTAAAATGATGTGGGCACGCCTCGCCGGAGATGGGCACCCCGCGTTTTTTGGCATCGCGGAGGAGCGCCACGCTGCGGGCGGAACTCAAATGCTGGCAATGGATGGTGGCCCCGGTGGTCTCCGCCAGCAATATGTTACGTGCGACGATCACTTCCTCGCCCAACGAAGGCCAGCCGCGCAACCCGAGCAGCGCGCTCCAATACCCTTCATGCACCACGCCGTCGGTCACCAGCGCATAATCCTGGCAATGATCCATCAGCGGCAGATCAAACATTTTGGCGTACTCCATCGCCCGGCGCATCAGTTCGTTGTTTTGGATGCAATGGCCGTCATCCGTGATGGCCACCACGCCCGCCTGTTTGAGCGAGCCGATGGCGGCCAGCTCTTCCCCGGCAATGCCCTTGGACATGGCACCCGAAACATAAACATTCACTTTGGCCTCGCGCGCGCATTTCTCATGGATCAGCGCCACCGTCGCCGCGTTGTCAATGGCAGGAACGGTATTCGGCATGCACAGCACAGAGGTGAACCCGCCGCGGGCGGCGGCCTCGGTGCCGGTGGCGATGGTTTCCTTGGCCGACTGGCCGGGCTCGCGCAAATGCACATGCAGGTCAATCAAACCGGGGCAGACCACTTTGCCGGTGGCGTCCAGCCGCGGAATATCGGCGGGAAACTTCATGGACGACGGCGCGCCAACGGCCGCAATTTTGCCATCCAGAACGAGCACATCGGCCGTTTGGTCAAAACGGCTGGCGGGGTCGAGGACACGTCCGCCGGTAATCAACAGCGAATTCATGGCCACGATGATACAAGGTCAGGCATTGACAAGGCAAGTTACTTAGCTAACATATTCGCCGGTTGCGGGCGTAGTTCAATGGTAGAACGGAAGCCTTCCAAGCTTCACACGTGGGTTCGATTCCCATCGCCCGCTCCACTTCAAACGAATCCGGTGAATAAATTACTGCTAACACTTTCAATTTTGTCAGTGCCGTTTTGGTGTGTTTAAGGGGGTTAAAAACACCCGTACAAACCTTCACTCTTCATTTCGCATTCCACTTCGTTTGTGCCTTCCGACAGTCTCACGACTAAGGGTTGACCCGCACGACTCATGATGGGGTGAAGACCCCATAGCAAAGGTGCCAGCGGGTGTTACCTTACCTGCATGAATATGATATTACTCATAGTGGTTCTGCTCCTTCTGTTCGGTGGTGGCGGGTTTTACATGGGGGGCCCGGTTTATGGCGGTGGCGGGCTCGGCCTGATTCTAGTGATCTGCCTCATCATTTATTTCATGGGCGGATTTCGCGGCTCGAAGCGATAGGTGGCAGGGAAGCAGGCGGACCAAGGCATGATGGGCAACAGCGTGGATGTCGTCATCCATGTTGAAGCCGGTTTCCATAAGCCCGCACCGGTTGTTTTATGAAGACGAAGATCATCCTCCCGCTGCTTGCGGCGATGTTATCGGTCGCTTGCGTTGTGACCGGCTGCCAATCGCCAAAGGCCAGGCCCCCCATGGACACCGGTGCTGTGCCATCGACGCGCAACAATTGCTATAGCCTGCTCCACCAACTGCTGAACGACCAAAAGAATGTCAGCCTGCTGCGCTTCATTAAGAGGGAACAGGAAGATGTCAAAACCCTTGTCAAGAAGATTGCCGCCAACTCCGCCACGGGCGCAAAACTCTTGGAGGAATTGGCCCGGCACGATCCTTCGATCAACCTGGACGACATCCGGCTTCCCCCCGGAGAGGCCGCCACTCGCGAAGCGATTGCTTCCACCAAACAGAAAGAACTGTTGAGTCAAACCGGCGGCGAATTTGAACTGAGCCTGCTCTTAACCCAGGCCGAGGCGCTGAGTTATGCCTCGCACCTGGCGAAGGTCGCCGGCGAAAACGAATCGCAGCCCGAACGCGCTCGTGCGCTGGCCGGCGTGAGTGCGGATATGGCGAACCTCTACCACGAGGTGTTTGTGCTATTGCTGTCGAAGGTAAAATGATCTGCGCCGTGAAAGAGTGAGTGAATTATATGAACAGTATCAGAAATGGTGCCGGAAACACTCGCTCAGGCCGAATAGGTTGAGGGAATTCAATCAGATCGCGAAGGAGGAATTAGAAATTAGGTTGGGACTGCATTTCCGACATGACTTGCTAGGCGCGAATGGGAAGGCGAAGAGAGGCTGGAAAGGAATGGTAGTGGGAATTGGGAATAATTAAGAATGAGTCTTGGAAGTCCGGAGTAAATGCTGGGGATAAACAACCAAGGCAATGGGAAGGAATTCAGTGCTCCCAACGCGCAGCCTCACGAGGCTATAAATATTTTCGTGTAAGTGGCCGACGATAGCTGAGAGGATAAGAA
>JBAXGN010000307.1 GCA_037139415.1 Verrucomicrobiota bacterium
ACCTGTTTCTACAGGCGGTTTAATTTTGGGTTATTCTCCGGTCACACACCCGCACGTCAGATTCGATCCCGGCGACGCCACTACCGCCTATGCCGCCATGGGAACGCCAGGACTTTATCGCCTTAGCTTCGCTGCGGATGGCACTTTCCAAGCCGCGACCAAAGTGCTGGATCCTCCTGCCGGTGGCGGCGGCGCCATAAGGTGCGTAGCTATGGATCGGCACGGCAGAGTATTCGCGGCAGCGGGCGACAACACCGGTGCTGGCGAATTTGTGAACATGTCGGTTAACCGCGGGGTTTCATGGACAAACCTCAAAACGGATATGCCCGGGATAGCGGATGCTTTGGGAGTCCTCGAAACCGTCACGTATCCCTCCGGCGAGGAACATCTGCTTATCGGCACGCAAGGAACCGGAGCATTTCGCCGCCGCTTGCCTCCGCCCGGTGGCATCATCACGATCAAGAATGGAACCACAACCCTCAACCATTCGCAGTCCACGTTGGACTTCGGCACCGGGGGATTGATGCCTGGCAGTTCAGTGACCCTGACAATTTTCAACCGTGGCACGATCCCTCTTACAAGCCTCAATCTCAGGGTCACGGGCATCAACGCTGCAGAGTTTTTGGTCAATCAGCCAATATCTACCACAGTCCCGCCTGGCGGTAGCACGACATGCACAGTGACATTCTCGCCAGTCGATCATGGAGTACGTGCTGCGGCGCTCCACATTGCGAGCAGCGCAACGGATCAGAGTTCGTTCGATATTAACCTGACCGGACCAGGCCAAACGCTCTTGGAAACCTGGCGCCAGACTTACTTTGGCACGACGAACAATGCCGGGAATGCAGCCGATCTGTTCGATTACGACCATGACGGACTCGTAAATCTGATTGAATATGCGTTTGGATTGAACCCGACGCTTGCTGACTCTTCGCAACTCCCCGCTGGGCAAATGATCGGTAGCAACTTCGTGATCAGCTTTACTCAGCCGAGCAGAGTCGGAGGTATCACCTACGTCGCGAAGTGCCGCACAAGTCTGACATCGGTAAGTTGGGTGGCGGTTCCCGACACCGGCACTCCGCCACAGCACATTTTCAGTGTACCCATCGGCACCAACACACAGCTCTTCATGAGGCTAGGAGTAACCGCTCCGTGATGGCAGCGATTGAGGAGGCATCCCTTTGGGAACGATTCAAATTGCGACATCATGAAAAACAGGCAAAACGCTGGTCTGGCCTCGAAAATGAAACTGGGAGCGAAGGGAAAACCGGAGCCCCGGTGGATCAGGAACTGCCGCCTACGCGGAGAAGAGGTTATTCGTTAAAGGTTCATTATCAACAAGCAAAATTCTTCCGCGATCAAAAGTGTTCTTTTTTGACTCACTGTGCGCTTGAACTGGCCCGTTCCTACTCATGGTTGCGTCGTTCGCTTCTCGGTCCTGGTTCCAGCGAACAACCGCCTGTGACTCCCTGGCCGTTAACCGCCCAGGTTGTTGTTTAATTGGCAGCAACTTCAAATATCCGGCGTGATTGATGCCAAGGAAGAAACCGCCACCCGAAGTCAGCATTGGGGTCTGCAACAGGGTTGCCTTATAGGCAGTGGGAATCTTTGCGCCAGGGGCCAGGAAGGTACCGGAGACGGAACCGTCCTTGGCAGTGACCCGCACAACAAGGTTGCTCAATGGCCCGGAGATCAGCCGTATCTGGTCATTGGTCAGGATCACCGTGTTGGTCAACGGCACCGTTTGGTTTCCACCACCCAGATCAAATGGCCGCTATCCCAGTTCACCGCGTCCGTGCCGGGAGACGGCGGCGTATAGGATTGCAGGTTCACCGCACGGTTTTCTGAAAAACCCTGCGAATAATATTTGCCGTGCGGCACGGTACCCTTGATCCACAACACTGGCGGCAATTCAAATGACTGCAGGTCCAGGAACCCAAGCAACATCCCGCCACCCGGTTGCAGCGGACTGTACAGCGGTAACTCAAGGCTCAGCGACCGGCGGAGTTGGCGCGGCCTGTGTCGGGGGCGAAGGTGGTGAAGCACAGGCCGTGACAGCGGAGCCGGCTCGCTGCTGCGCATGGTTAGGCGCATTACGTTCAAGCACTGGATTTCGGAATGCCCACCCTCGAATTAACGACTGGCAAGGGCGCTCGAAATACCAATAGCTACACAGGGACAACGGAATAAGAACAGTGAAAAATAGCAAAAGCGAGAAAGGCGTGTAGAAAAAGCCACTTTGAATAGATAGTAAGGTGGTGCTACCAATAAATATTAGCTGTAGCGGAAAGTGCAAGAGGTATGACGAATAGCTAATGTGACCAAGGAAGGCTAATCGTCTCCCCAATGTTCCGCGATGCAACTCCCATAATGCCAACGTTATAATTGTTGCTGGAAAGAGTATCAACTCGAACGAAAGCGGAGCTAGCATAAGGAGGATGGCACCGCCAACATCTTTGCCAAAAACGCGAAGACTTTCCGTCCAAAAGTACGCTTTATAAATACGGTAAAATAGGTTTTGGTAAACATTGAGCGGAACTAATACCCACAGCAGGCATGAGGCCACGCCAAGACATCGGAGCGCTATTCGTGGAGGATTGCAACGCGCAAGATAGCCAAATATCTGAAAGGATAAGCCCCCAATAAAAAAGGAGAATAAACCGCGTCCGATATGAGGAAGCCCAATGCTCCATAGGTAATAGCCACAGCAGACAAATCCACACAGTAACCACCAACGACTGAGCCGCAGAAAGCACACCAGGAAAAACAGGACATAGCAAAGTATCTCTACGGAGACGGACCAAATCGGGCCGTTGAAAGAATATCCCTGCTCGAAACCCCAGTTCGATGCAAATGTGGTCTGAAGCGCAAAATGAAAAAGGTCGTTGTGTGAATATACAAAAGATGAACCATCACGCCAGAGCATGAATTGCTGACCGGCGGCCACCACAAGAAGTGTCAAAAAATGAAGTGGATATAACCGTGAAATGCGGAGAACGGAGAATTGCTTGGCTGACGTTTCTCGCCGCGCGATCTTTTCGTTGTAGAGCCAAAAGAAAATGAATCCTGACAGGCAAAAAAACAAATCCACAGCGCGCCAGCCGTCTGTATAAAGTGGTTTGAACAAAAAGTAGAGTGGTTGTTGCGTGGCAGCGAACGGTGGAAGTTCTGTTCTGCGCGAGAAGAAGTGTTGCCAGTGGTAGAACACAACGGCTAATGCCGCAATTCCCCGCAAGGCATCCAGCGAATAGAAGTGCCTTGGGAGCGTCCGAGCGTTAGGTTCAGAAGAACGCATGGTGAACGGTTTTGGGGGGGAAATGCGCCTATCGCCGCTGCTTAGGCGCGGCGGCGCTGGATCCTCCAATCTTATTGCATTGGTTATTTTTAGCCATGACACCCCCTGCCGCCGGGACTGCGAAGTTGGTTAGGGTACATTACTATTTGTTCGCTGCTCATTGGCAGCAAATACAAAATCCGGCTCCTGAAACAGGCAAATCTTGTTTTTGAACTGTTTGCACTCTGATTTTGCAAGTTTGGGCGTTTTGGGGTGATTTTACAATGCCGGCACTGGCTATCCAAGGCTGCGATTTAGAGTTAGGTGAATTTAGGTGTCATTCATTAAAAGTTTATTGTCAACAAGCAAAATTCTTCCTGTCGTGCTTACCTTTAATGACACAACCACTATTTGGGCTCTTTGTGAAACGCCTTGGCGACATTCTTGAACCATGGACGAACGATAAACCCGAAGTGCATGCGGTTCAGAAGGTCAATCCAGCGCTTGACCGTATCCACCGCCACCTGAATTTCCTGGGCGAGATTGGAATAGACAAGTTGCTGCGCACTACGTTCAACGAGAAGTTGCATGAGCGTTTCCATCGTGCCGAGATCGGTGATATGAGCGATGTCGCGGAGGTCTTCCCGTGAGAGTTGCTCCTGGCGCCAAGGAACGCCCGCGGCACGTGAAGCGAGTATCGCGCCGAAGAAACGGTTCCGGGAATCCGCCGTGTTCCCAAAGCGTCTCCCAATCGGTGGCGGAGATCTCACGCGGCCCCTGAATCTCACGAGTAGGCTTCGCATACATCGTAAAATAGTCCGGACCAATTTACGATACCCGCGAAAACGGTCCCGGACGGAATCACGGATTCCAGTATGAAATAGGTGGCGTTGAAGAGGCAAAACGGTTATTTTTTATCAGTTATGACAAATATACACCTGAATACTCGCCAACCGTGGTTCGTCGGTTTTGGCGGATTGCTACTCACCTTGGTGTTGACCGCGCACGCTGCGCCGCTGACGCCGGGCGAACCCATCGCGCTGGGAAAAACCCAAGGCACCTTTGATTTTATCCGCATTGACACCGCGAAACACCGGCTCCTGCTGGCGCATACGAAAAATAAAACCTTGGACGTGTTTGACCTAGATGCCCGCAAACTGCTGAAAAGCGTGGCGACGGGTGCCGCGCAGGATTGCGCCGCCGATGACAAGAACGGGCGGTACTACGTGGCCGTGAGCGCGCCGCCGCGCATGGCGATTGTGGACGCCGTGAAGCTGGAGATGATCGGGGAAGTCCCGCTGTCCGCCCCCGCCGACCTGATGACCTTCAACCCGGCCAACGGACTGGCCTATGTGTGCAATGACGAAGCCCCGGAACTATGGGTCATTGACCCGGCTGCCAAAAAGATCACCGCCACCCTCAAACTTTCGGGCAAGGGCATGGAAGACCTGGCGTTCGATCCGGCCAATAAACGCCTGTTCCAAGTGGTGAAAGACAACCATACGCTGGTGGTGATTGATCCCGCCAGCAACAAGGTGCTGGAAACCTGGAACACCGAACCCGCCAGTAACCCGCACGGCATGGCGATCGTGCCGGATGCCGACACCCTGCTGGTTGCGGGCGGCAACGGCAAGCTGGCGCTGATGAGTCGCTCGACCGGCAAGGTCCTGGCGAGCGCGGAGATTGCCTCCCGCGTGGATGAAATGGCGTACGACCCGGAACTGCACCTGGCATATTGCGCAAGCAGCGCGGGCAAGCTCTCGGTGGTGCGCGTTACGGGCGATACACTCGTCTCGCTCGGCGATGTCCCCACCGCTGCCGGTGCCAAAAGCGTCGTCGTTGACCCGAAGACCCACACGGTTTGGATTGCGTACAGCAAGGGCACGCAGAGCTTCGTGCAACCACTGGACCCGGCCAAATAGCGAACGAACCGCACCCGGCTCATTCCAAATCGCTATCAAGATGAGACTAATTCGCTGGTCTTTTGAGCTGCTGGCT
>JBAXGN010000308.1 GCA_037139415.1 Verrucomicrobiota bacterium
CGATGAAACTTCAACGGGAGGACATCCACCCCTTGCAGGACACCTGCCCTTATTTTGATTTCACAAAATCCTAGCTCGCCTTAGGCTCGGTTCATCCTTCATATTTCCGCCTTCTCTTCACGCTCCGGTAGCTCAACTAACGCTGCCTGAAAAGCTATTTCTTATCCGTCAGACTTTCTTCGAGTCCACCGGGCCGGTTGCGCTTCAACCAAATGTCCGCGAAACGCTCCTTGATCTCCATGCTCACCGCTTGCAGCGGGCCGAGGGATGCGTTGTCCCTGATTCGACAGACCCGCTCAAGAGCGTAGAGGGCCATGTCGTGTGCCAGCAGCAGTTCCTCGCGGCAGCGCAACCCTTCGCCCGTTTGCGGGGCGGCCTTCCCGATGTGTTCCCGCGCCACATCGAGGCATTGCCGCCCGGCCTCCAACTTCTGATCATTTAGCAACGACTGATAGGACGCGAGTTCCTCCGGCGGCAGGTACGAACCGAGGAACAGGAAACTGCGGTTCGGAATGGAGATACCCATGGCGTCATCCAATCCCTCAAGCGCGACAGAGGCCTTGCCGAGATTTCCCGAGGAGTCGTTGAAACACAAAAGGTCGAGGCTGTCCGCCAGCGCCGGCTCATCGGCGCGGGGATTCCATGAGGCATTCGCGGCGAGCAGCAAACCCGGCAAGGCGGTCGCCCACGTCTGGGGATGACCGTTGTCGCCCCAATGCGTATGCAGGAACCCCGTGGCTCCGTGGCGCACAGCGGCCTGGGAGGCGGCGCGGATGTTGGCGCGCGCCGTATGCAAACGCCCGGTAAAACTGTTCCAGGTGGAATCTCCTGGCGCAATATAGAACGGCTTACCCGTCGCCGCTATCAGCGCGCATTGTTCGTCGAATGGGTGGTCAGCCTCGTATCCCCAGATGACCGGGCGCGCATTGTCCGGGGCGAGAGGAACCAGTTCTGGAGAGTGCAGCAGGCCATCCGCCCAGTAAAGCGCCTCACGCCCGTGCGCGGTGGCAAGCGCCACAAGTTTCGACAGATGATCGAGGTAGAGACGGCCCTTCCCCATGGTTTCCGCCAGCGGCCGGCTCCAGCCCGTCCCCAGTTCCCAAGGCTCGTCGCCGCCGATGTTGAACTTGAGGCTCGTGAAGTTGGGCAGCAGCTCGTCAAACAATCCGCCGACAAAGTCGATCGATGCCTGGTCGGGCCGGAGCGTCGTGCCCCAGGGGCGGCGCTTGCCGTCAACCGGGTGCACAAAGCCGTCCGGGCACTCGGCAAGATGCCGGTAGTCTTTGTGGCGCAGCCATCGCTCCATGTGGCCGAAGCTGTTTTGGTTGGGAACGAGTTCAATGTGGAGTTCGCGGCAATGGGTGTCCAATGCGCGGAGTTCCTCCGCCGTCATTGGGGAAGCGTCTTTCCAGACGGTTTCATGGTCTGCATAGGCGAATGTATGCTCCATGTAGAGCTGAAACTGGTTCAGCTTCAGGGATGCCATGAGATCGGCTATTCCCATCAGTGACTCAAGCGTCGGAACTTTGCAGCGACTGATGTCCAGCATGAAGCCGCGTTCAGGCAAGGCCGGCGCGTCCTCAATTTCCAGACAGGGCATCCGTTCGCCGCACTGGCCGGCAATCTGTGCGAGTGTCTGACGCGCGTAGAATAAGCCCGCCGGCCCGCCATGCGCGATATGCACGCCATCGGGTGAAATGGACAAACGGTAAGCCTCGGCCCCCAGCATCACATCATACGCAACGGAGGGTGCCTGCTCCGGATGGATGCAAGTGCTCTCCTTAAGCCGGACAGATTTAGGCTCTGGTAACAGAATCATTTTCATTCCGTTTAAAAGCGCCACCAACGGCATAGGTAACCAATGCGCCGATCGCTATCACCCATGTCCACGCAATGGAAATCCACCCCATTTTAATGGCGGTAAGGCTTATAATCGCCGCCAACAGCCCCAACCCGATCGCCAGCATGTTTCCGGCATCATTGCCGCGCCTGCCTCTTAGACCCAGCAGGAATACCCCGAGCAGGACGCCGTACGTGACGCTGGTAACCTGAAATGCGAGCCATAGGAATGCCTCACTTTCGCGAAACAGCCATGCGATCAGCGCAAGTATGATGGCAAAAACGTAAATAAGCCAGCGAGAGATCGCCAGATGGTTGAGTTTCTCCCCCTGCCTGCCCGTCCATGGTTCGATCAAATCCCGTAAGACCGAGGAACTCAGGGCGGCCGTCGTGGAATCAATGCTGGACATCGCCGCGGCCAGCACGCCGGCGAGCAGCAGCCCGCGCAATCCCGCCGGGGCGATTGCTGTGATAAACCGCGGGAATGCATCGTCATTGCTTGAGAGATTCGTGAGCGCGGCGCCCAGCGGCGTGCAGCTTATCCCGTAGAGGCCAACCCCCACCAACAGGAAAAGCGCCGCAATCGGGATGGCGATGAACCCGCTGATGGCCATACTGCGCCGTGCGCTGGCCGCGTTTTTGGCGCTGAGCAGGCGTTGCGTGAGATCCTGATCCGTTCCCATCGCAGCCGTTGTGCTGATAAAACCGAACAAGACCGCCATCAGCAGCGTTTTCGAGTCGTTGAACCACGCGCCGATTCCCTCTCCGTCGGGTACGAGCCGGAATATTTCAAAACGCCCGCCCTCCATGCCCGCTGATACAAAAGAGTGCCATCCCAGCACCTGCACGATGTAGCAAAGCACGGCGATCCCGGCCCCCGTAAACACGATCGCCTGCACACAATCTGTCCAGATCACCGCCTTGATGCCGCCGTAACCTGTGTAGATAACGGTGAAAAGGGTGAACGCGATGATGACCCAATGCAGAGGCAACCCGAAAATAATGCTGAGTCCCTTTGCCGCGATAAGCAGCCTGACACCGGATGCCATCAGCCGGGTGACAAGGAACAGCAGAGATCCCGCGTACTGGCTGCGCCGCCCGAAACGCTTGCCGAGAAACTCGTAGATGCTCATGCAGCCCGCATTGTAAAAGGCGCCAATAAACACGGCGGCAACAAAAAACCGCGCCAGGATGGAACCGATGCCGAATTGCAGGTAGGTCATATTTTCGCCAAAGCCAATTCCCGGCACCGCGAGAAAAGTGGCCGCGCTGACTTCGGTGGCGATCAGCGACGCGAGCACCGCAAGCCATGGAACCTTTCGCCCCCCGACAAGAAAATCCGCCTCATTTTCCTCGCGGCCTCCGGCATAGAAGCCTACGCAAAGAACCGTAATCAAGTACGCGGCCACAATCATCCAGTCAACAAAAGCCATTGTGTCATCCCTCCTGCCGGATTCTCTCCAGCGTTTTCAATACAATCGGTTCGGTAGGCTGCAACGACGCCTGTACCTCAAACAGCGCGTGCGCCGCCACTGCGTAATCCGGCCTGCGTCCGCAACGCCTGTAGTGGAGTTCGCGCACATAGCGAATGGCCCGGTCGATCAGCTTGTTGTTGCTCGGCTTCACCCATGTCATGAGGTTGCCTTCGTAGCGGCCAAGACGGCCCATCATCAGCGTGGAATGCGCATTAAGCAGCACCTTCAGACAGAGATTGCGCTGAATCGCATCGGCAGGCATCGGTATCGCAGCCACAAGTTCATCAAGGACGAAACGGACGTTGCTGCTGCCGTCCTCAATCGAAAAAAGATGCGCGGCAGAGCCCCATCGCGCCTCGCGGTGCGCACGGGCATGGCTGGAAATATCGTATCCCAACAGCCAATCCTTACCGGTTATGCTGCGCGTTTCCGGCCATTCGAGCGTGCGCGGTCCCCGCCCGAGGATGGCATTCCATGCGCCGGCGCTGTCCCGTGACCCGGCAAGCATCAGGTAGCAAAGAGATTTGGGTAAGCTGGCGTCTTGCAGGTTCTCAAATGCGGCGAGGCTGAATGTCGGGGCGCGCTCGGTGGTGTCGGTAAGCACCGTCAGTCCATACTCCCGAGTGGAGTAAAGCACATGGCCCCCGTTCTGATAAATGGCGCTCTCGGCCTCCGTCAGCGGCGCCAGCTCCGCATAATTCAGTCGCTCGATCGCCGCCATCAAGCGCTTCAGCTCCTCCCCGATCATGCCGGGACAGTCACGATGCCGGATAGCGATCAACAGGGCCGCCAACTGGACTGTGGTGGCCTGCATGCGTGTGCTGCCCGCAAGCGCCATCGGCCCCACAGTTAGATTCAGCTTTCGAATGCGCGGGTCATCCAGCGTTTCACGCGAGCGGGTGGCGACACGCCTGAGTACGGCATCAGGATTGCAATAACAGAACCACGGCGCGCGGATCGAAAGCGGGATCGAAGCCCGGACCGCGCCGATGACAAACGGCGTCTCCCCGCCTTCCGTCACGCCCACGAGCATGTCTCCATCCCGGTAGCCCAGTTCCGTTAACTGTCGCGCTCCATATTCGGGGTGATCCTCAAACCCCTCAATCGAACGGATCAGTGCAACATCCCCACCCGCCATGAATCCGATTACAGATTCCCGCAACTCCGGCGGCAGCACGCCACTCCGGCAAAGCATTTCCACGGTAAGGGCAAGCCGTCCCGTGGCGCCGCATCCCGAAATAAACAGCCGTCCTCCGGCGGCAATAGTATCCGCAATGCACTGCGCAAGCTCCGTAATCCCCTCCGCCGCATCACACAAGCAAGACAGCGCCGCGAGATCTACCTCCCGCAACCGGTTGAACGCGGTGTGCAAATCCTCCTGCGCAAGGCGGGAGAGCTCCGCCGTCAGGGGATGGGGCTGCTCGGTGGGCAGGTCTCCTAGACTAAACTCGCCGGCCACCTTCAGGAATTTTTGCGCTTGTTCGATAGTATTCAGTATGGGCTCTCGCATAACACAGCTCTCCCGTGCTTGTCGAGCATCTCCCTGATCAGTCCTCCGGTACCGGAGGCCGGCAACTCTTTTCCAAATGGTTGGAAAAAATCCGCTTTCATCTTTCATCGTTCATCCTTCATAGTTCGCCCCGTCGCTCCGGTAGCTCAGCTGGACAGAGCAACGGTTTCCTAAACCGTAGGTCGCGGGTTCAAATCCCGCCCGGGGTACCATTTAACAGCTTCATTCCCAGCACTTTGCAAAAGGTGCTGTTTTTTATTTCTACCTTGCGCGGCCCGACTACGGGGGAAACTACGGGTTTGGCCGGTTGATTCGCCCTATTTGATTAAGGGCGTTTCATAGGAACGCAAAATCAACTGGAGGTAGAAAATGGGTCTGGAAATTCGGTTCTTCTCGGAAGTGCGTACCTACAGATGTCTGACGGTGGATAGATTGGGCA
>JBAXGN010000309.1 GCA_037139415.1 Verrucomicrobiota bacterium
TACCTCAAACTCCAAATCGCCGCTTGAACAAAGTTACTCTCCGGTCACACACCCATGGTTCGGTGCTGAATGTGAACACCCTTGCAACCAGTGACGGCTCGATGGTAGGCATCCCGGTGTTTGCACCATTAGCCGGGGGTAAAGCGTTATATATCGGATGGGTGAATGCCTCGTTCGATAGCGGTAATTGGATTTTTGCAAGCCTCCCCGGCTGGTATTTTGCGGATGGATCGGACAGCGGTGTCACCACCCAAATCAACCGTTACCAGAAACCGGCAGCGGGACAGTCCGTCACCGGCTGGACTTATGGCGAGGTAAATCTGGCTGATGGCGGAATAGCTTCGGCGGTGGACCCGAGTTACATTATCGTATCTAACAATGCCATCAAGGTTTGGCAAACCACGCTCAACCTGGGCCTGACGGTGGATGCCGCCAGCGGCGTGTTCAGCGGATCATTTACCCACCCGGTGACGAAAAAAGCCACCCCGGTCAAAGGGGTGCTGGTGCCGGTCCCGGGCGGCCTTGGCATGCAGGGACTCGGCTGGTTCAAGGGGCCGAGCGATACGGGCAGCATCGTGATTAACCAGACCGATGTTGCGCCTCCGCCGCAAATGGCTCCGAAAACATTGACCGGATATACTGTATCAGTAAACAACAACGGCGGCACGGTGATGGTGTTCAATACCGCCAGCAGCGGTGGCTACTCCGAAACAAAAAATATGCAGGACATTGGCGGAGGAACCATGACTTATGCGTATCAAATGACCGGGCTGACGGCTGGAAAATTAAAGTTCACGACCAGTCAAGGCAGCGTGGGCGATCTGACGGTGCTATGGACTTCTGATACGACCGTGCAATTAACCGGGACAATCAAAGACAGCACTGGTACGCAAAACGTTGATTATTCAGCAACGGTGGTCAGCAAGCAGTCGCAGTATTTGCCAGCTTCGCTGGTGGGAACCGCCTGGCTTACCAAAAGCATTACCAGCAGCACCACGACCGTCGCCACGTTTGTTGATGCGACCCATATTCAAATCACCGGTGATCATACCCTGTCGGCCATATACACCTTTAAGGCGATTGATAAGAACACGGGCAGTCTTTTGGTCAAGCAATCGAGCCCCTACTATAGTGGCAGCTTTACCGTTATCTTCACTTCATCCACCGTTGGTTTTATGCGCGGCACAGACCAGAGTGGCAAGGTGGAAAGCCTTATTATCCGACAGTGATAAGTCGGCAATAGGGCGGCGGCTGGTTTTCGATGGTTGCGGACTCCCGCTCGACCGTCCCTTTGAGACAGGGAGGGCATTATCCGGCTGAGGGGGATCGCTTCAAAGCACCCACTTTCAGCGGGTAATTCTGCGGTATTTGGAACACCCGAACAGCCGCTTCCAGCTTGAAGCAAACCGAGCTTGAGACAGCCCTGTGCATCGCCGGTTTTCAAATATAAGGCTTGAAAGACTAGGGCTAAATGGCCATAGTCTCTGCCAGACTTGAGTTATCCCAAGAACGACAATCTCAGAGTGAATCAAGGATGAGGTTGAGGTGGGATACAGGAATGAAACGCCGAAATTATGAAAACGTCAACGCGATCGTTACTGTTCGTGGCCATATTCATGGCATATCGGTTAGTTGGTGCCACACCGATGACCAGTGTGTTCACCTATCAGGGGCAGCTTCAGCAGTCTGGCAGCCCGGCCCAAGGACTGTTTGATTTTAAATTCACCCTGTATGACGTCATGGCCGGTGGTCTTTCACCGGCAGCGCCATTGACCAATGGGGCCATCATGGTGAGCAACGGGGTTTTCTCAACCACTCTGGACTTTGGCGTAAATGCCTTCAATGGCGAGGCGCGCTGGTTGGAAGTGG
This sequence comes from Verrucomicrobiota bacterium, assembly GCA_037139415.1. Lineage (NCBI taxonomy): Bacteria > Pseudomonadati > Verrucomicrobiota > Verrucomicrobiota bacterium. The sequence goes on from JBAXGN010000309.1 coordinate 1,870, forward strand.
GGGTGCGCACGAACGGCAGCGGCACCGCGTTTGATTTGTTGACGCCGCGGCAACCAGTCACCCCGGCCCCTTACGCGTTGCGGTCACTCAGCGTGTCACAAGTGGATGCCACCAACGTGACTGGAACGATTCCTGATAACCGACTTTCCACCAATGTGGCGCTGCTGGCCACCAGCCCGAGGTTCTCCGGTTCGGTGACGGCAGACCGGTTCTGGGGTGATGGCGTGGGGTTGACCAATCTGAATCCGCTGGCCATGGGGCCAGCCGGCACGTTCTTTTATGCGTCGGCGGGATTTTCGCTGGCGTCGAATCCAGGCATCGGCGCCAACCCCCAAGATGTGCTCGTGATGGATATCAATGACAGCGGCCGCCCCGCCTTGGTGTCGGTCAATTATGATGCTGGCACCTTGAGTGTCATGACGAACAACGGGCATGGTCAATTTGTCCTGGCAGCCTCGCCCGCCGCTGGCAGCGCGCCGATTTCGCTGACGGACTGGCGGCCTTATGCGGCTGGTCTGCCATGGGTGGTGTGCGCGAATTATACGGGCAACATGCTCTCCGTTTTGGCGAATAACGGTGCCAACTCATTTATCCCCGCATTCACTTTGCCGGTGGGAAGTCACCCGGTCTCGGTGATTTCAACGGATGTGAACGGGGACCAATTGCTGGATCTCGTATGCGCCAATTATTCAGACAACAACCTGATGGTGTTTACCAATGATGGGCGGGGCGGACTTGCGCTGGCGGCGACCCTCAGCACGGGAACCGGACCGCAGGATGTGATCGCCGCGGATGTGAACGGCGATGGCTGGGAGGATTTGATCAGCGCCAACTATGATGTCAACACGCTGACGATTTATACCAACAACCACCATGGCGGCTTCGCTCTGGCGTCCTCTCCCACGGTGGGGGTCGGCCCCGTGGCCTTGGCCGCCGCTTTGCTTAACGACGACGCGGCGCTGGATTTGGTCTGTGCCAATTCAGGCGCCAATACGCTCACGGTCCTGACGAATGACGGGCATGGCGGATTTGCGGTGGCGGCTTCACCAACGGTTGGGAACAGCCCGTTTTCCGTGGTGGCATCCCATTATTTGTCGGGGATGACTTTAGATCTGGTGAGCGCCAATAACGGAGATAACACGTTGACGATCTTGAAAAACGATGGGCAGGGCGGATTCAGCACGTTCGCCACCTTGCCTACCGGCGCCAGCCCGTATGCGGTGGCGGCGGAGGATTTGAATAACGATGGCTGGCAGGATTTGGTCAGTGTCAATTCCGGTGACAATACCCTTTCTGTATTTACCAATTCGGTGGCAGTAAGTGCGGCGCAGCTCACGGGAACGGTCGCGGATGCGCGCCTGTCCGGGAACATCGCGCGCCTCAATGCCAGCCAGACGTTCCATGGCACCCAGTCCATCATGGGGGATGTCGGCATTGGCACCAATGCCCCCAGCTATCCGCTTCATCTGGCCAGCGGCGCTTATTGCAGCCCGGCGGGGGTGTTCACCAGCGTATCGGACCGCAACCTCAAGGAGAATTTTGCCCCCATTGAACCGCGGGACGTGCTGGCGCGGGTGGCGGCGCTGCCCATCACGCAATGGAACTACAAAAGCGAGCGGGATGGCGTGAAGCACCTTGGTCCCATGGCCCAGGATTTCCGTGCGGCGTTTGGTTTGGGCGATAATGAGCGGGCCATCGGCGCGGTGGATGAAAGCGGCGTGGCGCTCGCGGCCATCCAGGGATTGAATCTGTTGCTGAAAGAAAAAGACGCGCAAATCCGCGCTTTGACGGAAAAAGCAGCGCGCGTGGAGGCGTTGGAAAAGGACTTCGCTGAACTTAAAACCTTGACGGAGCGCTTGCTCCGCCAGCAGCATGGAGCCCGGCCATGAACTCAATCATGATATATCCCGCGCATTTGATGCGACGGCAAAAACCAGGCATGGCGTTACTGGCGTTGTTCTGGTTATCCCTTACGGCGTCACACGCGCAGTATGCCATCACCCAAGCGGCCATCACGGGCGGCGGCGGCACCAGCACGGGCAGCGTTTATTCCGTCACCGGGGCCATCGGCCAGGCGGCGGCGGGCCGTTTGAGCGGCGGAACGTTCACGGTGGACGGAGGCGTGCTCGGCGTGGTGACCGTCCTCCAGACTGCGGGGATGCCGCCCTTGACCCTGCAATTTACCAACCAGGTTTTTACCATCGCCTGGGCTGTCCCGCAGGCTGGATACGTGCTGGAATACGCCTTGGACCTGAATGGCACCTGGGTCACCGTACCCGCCAGTGAATTCCAGACCAACGGCACCCAACGTTCCCTTTCTGTGACCCCCGCCGGCGTCCGGTTTTATCGTTTACGAAAATTACCATAAAGCGCCCGCCCCAATTTTGCGGCCAGTTGGAGAAAGTTGATGGTTGCGCTCCCATCAGGAGACTCCCGCGTGGAGAGAATTCTCCCCAATCAAATGTCGCGCATTTACCCCTGATCTATGCGCCAACTGACGTCGTCGGCTGCGAGGCTCATCGGGAGACTTCCCCGAACAAACGAATTTCGCTCTTTGAACCCATGAACCTGCAAGCGAGGGTTCATGGGGTGGGAGGGCATCATCCGGCTGAGGGAATCGCCTTGCAGACACCCACTTCCATCGGGTAAGTCAGCGGCATCGGGAACACCCGAACCGCCTTGGACTCAGGCTTTGCCTGCCGTCGGCTTCGCTGGCGCGGAGAGCGATTTACGATACGGCCCCAGCTTTACGTAACATAAAACGGTCAGGAGCGTGATCAACGTGGGAGCCCAGAAAGCGAGCAGCCAATCCTCCCGGTTCACCCAACCGATGAGCTTGTAACCCACCACCGCAAAGAGAATCAACAGACCGTTGCCGATCATAAACATATTGAACACCACGTGGCCCGGCGGCCGTCCCACCTGCGCGTCGCCGGGATCCATCCAGCGCATCCATTGGCCGGCAATCTTCATCGCCATCCAAGCGGCGATGAACCAAGCCTGGCCCAGTTGCAGAAAAAGAATGAACAAGACGGATTCCAAGCGGGCCAGAAACTCCGGTTGCCACGCGGGCGGACGAAAGCCTAGTTTCGCGTTGTGGTCCACCAGGCAATCCCACAATCGCTCGATCATGTTGCGCATTAATAAAATACCCAACAGAATCGGAAAACTGTAACCCATCAGTTGTGCATACCATTTCATAGGGCGCCTTTGCTATTTTAGAGCCCGTCCCGAAGCAGAATAAGCAATAGCCACTGCGACGGTTGGGATTTT
>JBAXGN010000310.1 GCA_037139415.1 Verrucomicrobiota bacterium
CAAAACAACAAAAAACAAAACAAAAAAACATTTACACAATTATATTTACAAAACCGGCAATCGGCGCGCATGAACACTTCGGTTTTAAATCCTACTGTCAAATCCTACTATCCAAACGGCCATAACCTTGCTAATCTCCTCCCATGAACACCGTTTTATCTCCAAGTAAAACCACGCATCACGGCCTGCTTATTTGCGCTTTGAGCCTGTTGACTGCCAGTCTAGCCACCGGAGCTCCGAAGTCCTCCCTGCCGGAAATTGGAATTGCCACCTACACTTTCCGAAACTTCACCGTGGCGGAAGCTATTCAAAAAACCAAAGAAGTCGGAGCATCAGTGATCGAATTCCATCTTTGGCAAAAACTCAGCCCAGCCCACAGTAACCAACAGTTCAACGTCAACACCCTCGGAGCTGATCAGGACTGGCTCAAGGGGCGGTTGGTAGAAGCAGGGATCAAGCCCGTGAATGCCCACACCCAGAATCCTGCCGCAGGAACGGACCCCGAAGTACATTGGCGCAAGGCGTTCACCATGGCCAAGCGTTTAGGCCTTCGCGCATTGACAGGCGAACCGCCGGGCGACCAACTCGATTTGGTGGAAAAACTGGTGAAGGAGTTTGATATCCAGTTCTGTTATCATAATCATCCCAAAGATCCCAAAAAGCCGGATTACAAAAACTGGGACCCTGCGTTGGTGTTGAGTCTGTTGAAAAACCGGGATCCGCGCATGGGTGTTTCGTTGGATACCGGGCATCTTGGCCGATCGGGTTTAGATGCCGTAAAGGCAACCCGCCTGCTCCAGGGACACATCCTTTCTGTGCATCTGAAAGATGCGAAGGAAGCCACTCCCGAGAGTATTGACGTACCTTACGGCCAGGGCGTCTCGAACATTAAAGGCGTGTTGGCAGAACTGAAGCGACAAAAATACACCAGCTATCTTGCGGTCGAATACGAACAGATCAGCGAGCATACGATGGACGACGTCAAGTATTGCATCCAGTTTATGCGGGACAATTGGAAGTAAGTCCAAATCATCCCACCGGTTGCGGATCGCGCCATTGATTACCACAACGCGACCAGTGAAAGCATTCAATGTGCCAGAAAACAAATTCCTATCAGTTCAGTTTGTCGGATTGGCTGCGAATCGGATGGCGATGCGGCCGAATTGCCCCACGGCACAACCAAACCTGGGGTGCGGTGGAATACGATGAGTTTAGGGAGCCGATGCGATGATCACATTAACGGAATGTCAGCTTTGGAGCCGTTTGTGCCTGGGTCTGTGGGTGGGGGCCGCCGCGATGGGGGCAGCGGCCGAACCGTCCGGGACCAGCGCGGCCTGCGGAGCGGCCGTACCATTCATCACCATCGAAGCGGAGGACCCGGCCAACCGAACCTCCGGGCTCGTCGTCAAGTTGAGCAAGCTCCCCAGCGGGTTGGATAATTCCCCGGAGCTGGAAGCCAGCGGGCGGGCCTACGTGGAACTGCGCCAGACGGGGGATTTCCTGGAGATTCCCAAAACGCCGGCGGGTAACGGGCTCGTCATCCGTCATTGCATCCCGGATGCGCCCCAGGGCGGGGGTATTACCGCGACGCTGGGATTATATGTCAACGGCAAGCGCCGCCAAACGCTGAGGCTCAGCTCCAAGCACAATTGGCTCTACGGTACGGGCAAGCTGGGGGAGAACGGCCAGAGCAACCAGCCCACGAAATTCCCGCACGTGTTCTGGGACGAAGCGCGCTGGATCGTCGAAGGGGGCTTGAAGGCCGGCGATTCGCTCCGGTTGCAGAAGGACGCTACGGACAACGCCGAGTTCTATCGGATTGACCTGCTGGAGCTGGAGCCGATACCCCCGCCGCTCCCCCAACCCGCCAACTCCCTGTCCATCGCCACCTATGGCGCCAAGGGACAAGACGCCACGGCGGATACCGCCGCCATTCGCAAGTGCATCGAAGAAGCCCAGGCGCAAGGCAAAACCGTGTGGCTGCCGGCGGGAACGTTCCTCCAGAATGCCGCGTTCACCGTGAGGGGCGTGCGCGTTCAGGGGGCGGGAATGTGGCACACCAGCCTGTGCAATGTGCCCGGCACGGCGCCCAAGAACTGGTCGGGCTGCGGCGGCTTTGTGCTCGCCGGCAGCAACCCCAGCGTTTCGGATCTCTATATGGACGGACTGGAAACGACCTCGCGCGGCGCGGAGGGGGCCAAGGCGTTCACGGGAGGCGGGACCAACTGGAGCGTCAGGAACGTGTGGATCGCGCACGCGCATGTGGGCTTCTGGGTGGGCGGAATCGGCGGCACGGTGTCGGGCTGCCGGGTGCGGTTCAGCTATGCCGACGGCATTAACATCAACAACGGCGGCGGCCATGGCCCGGCGCACAACATCCTGGTGGAAAATAACCATGTGCGCGGCACCGGCGACGACGGCCTGGCGATCCTCGGCGAAGCCCCGCGCAAAGGCCCGCACCAGACGCTCAACGTGACCCTGCGACACAACACAGTCGCCGCAGTCTGGTGGGGCGGCAACTGCGACCTCGCCGGCGGCAACGGTCATTTGATCGAGGACAATGTGTTCGCGGACGGTGGATCGGCGTACAACCTGGGCTTAAACCTGCCCGCGGCGTTCCCGATGTGTTCGCTGACCGGCGCGATCGTCCGGCGCAACCTGATCATACGCGGCGGGAACAACTACGCCAGCCAGCGGCGCGGCGCGATCTGGATTTATCCCGGCACCGCGTCCATCGCCAGCACGGTCATCGAAGACAACCGGATCATCGCCCCGCTCTTTCGTGGCATCCACCTGGCCGGCTCCAGTTCGCAACAGATCGTGTTCAAAGGGAATCTCATCGAGCATCCGGGGGAAGATGCGATCGTGATCGATGGCAAGGTCACCGGCAGGGGAACGTTCACCGCCAACACGGTGCGCAATCTCAACCCCGGCCGGAAGCCCCTGGCCAACAGCGCCGGCGAGAGCTACAAGCTGGTTCAAACCGGCAACTCCTGGAAATAAACCGGCGCGAGCTGAGTATTACCGCAACGCGACAAGTGAAAGTATCAACTGTACCCAAAAGCAAAGTCTTATGAGTTACATTCCTATCAGTGATCAGGCTATTTACGCCATTCTTAAACAGAATATTCTTAAGCAGAGCACGTTCCGTATCACCGCAGGCCTTATCTCGGCACTCTTCCTTTTTGTCCAACCAACGTCGGCCAAAGCCGCCCCGACCAACGACCTGACGGTTAATTTCAATCAGGAAGTCCGCACGATCAAACCGCTCATTGGATTTCTGGGTTTCTTGAAGCGAGATCAAATACCGGCTTCCCTCATTCAGGAACTCAATCCTGCGGCGTGGCGCATCGGCTGGCAATTTCCGGGCGGGCGGCCCAGTGGCCTGAATGCCACCATTGATAAAGTCCAGGCTTACGGCGCTCAATACAAGCTTTGCATAGGCGATTTGTTGAACTACAAAACCACCAATTACACTCGCTACGAAGCGGATGTCAAAGCCCTTGTCCAAGCGGTTGGGCTAACCCGCGCGAAGAACATCATCTGGGAACCCGTCAACGAACCGGATAACATCGGGGCCATAACGACACCAGGGGCTGCCAAGGGGTCTGCGGCATCCATCGCACGCTTCTACGAGATATACAAGCATTCCTTCAAGGCCTTGCGGGAGATGGACCCGACCTTGCAAATTGCCGGACCCGGTTTTTCCGGCGCCACCTATGCAAACTACACAGCGTTCCTCGAGTATTGCAAAGCGAACCATCTGGAAGTGAATGTGCTCACTTGGCACAACGCCGGATGGTATCCCAACTATCCGATCACCAAGAACAAGGGGGTTGAAAGATATGGTGAGTTTAAAGCCAATTATCCCGCACAACAAATCAAAGAAATCCATTGCGACGAATGGGGCGGGTCTCCCTGGGAGGTCATCGGCAATACGAATAACGCCAGTCAACGTCCCGGATTGGCGGTCATCTATTTCCATTATCTGGAAAATGTTTACCAACTCGATCGCGCGGGTCGAGCCAACTGGACCAGATCCACCAACACCCTTGACGACTACTTGGGCAATATCATCAGCACCAACTATGTCCCGCTCCCCGTTTACCATGTGTATCGTTATTATGGGCAGACAAAAAACCAGAAACGGGTGGTTAGTGATGGCAATTACAAATCGTTGGCGGTGCTGGCCTCCAAGGGGGTCAACGGTGCCGGCCAGAAAACCGCCGAGCTGCTGCTGGGCAGCACCGAAGGCACGACACGAACCGTGCGACTGACCCTGACAAATTTCCCCATGGCTAACTATGATTTGAAGGTGCAAGTGCTTCGCGGGACGAACCTTGGTGTCGAGTTGTTGGCAATTGATATCCCGGTGTTGAACCCTTCTGCATATACGATCAGCAATTCCGCCGGCAATGTGATAGTAACATTGGACAATGTCAAAGCGCAGGAAGCCTACCATTTTGTGTTCACCGAGCAGGTGAACCATCGGTGAGTTGCCGCAGGATTAAAACCAAAAAATGCCCAGCCAGCAATAATTGATGAAACAATGATCAAATCAATCCGGTGCCGGAATTGTTAATTGAATATCCCATGATATCAGATATATGACTGAGTTGACTATCATGTATTTTATGCCTTTGTGGCTCAAAACTGGTATGGCAATCAGAATGCCTATGGTGGCAACACGCTGGATCCTTTCCTGCGCCAGACGGCGTGACCTGCGTAGTGGATGGTTTCAAAATTTATAGCGCGCCCTGAACCATGAAACAAATCCTGATGTCCTTTTCTGCCCTGCTGGTCGCGCCGCTCACGCGCTGACCGATACGCTCAGGAATATTGGTGGTGACTCGCTTTCTGATACGCCCCGAGAATATTAGTTCGCTGCGCTCAGCGTGGAAATCAGTTCGCACTGCGCTCGGAAAAGGGGTTCGACTATAACAACGCCCTAAAAGAGACCAATTTATTGTACAGTCTGCGGCAGTTTACGCATTTGTCGGTCAACCACGAGGAATTTAGGTGTAAAACCATAGCATGGATTCCGGTGAATTGCAGGGGGTTTTTCAGCAGGTTTTTTGGACGGCTAAACCTT
>JBAXGN010000311.1 GCA_037139415.1 Verrucomicrobiota bacterium
CCGAGGCGGGACTTGCACCCGCTGGCCTGTCAAAGATCGAAGGCTGCACCAGAAACTCAAGCGGCAATGGATTGGCATTGATATTTCCCCCACGGCCTGCCGTGTGATGGCCAAACGCCTGCGGGATGTCTGCGGATTACCCGAAAGCGAGCCGTTGTGGAAGTCCGGACGCGGGTTTGTGGTGCGCGACCTGCCATGGTCGGCGGAAAAGCTGCGCAGCCTCCCGCCGTTCGAGTTCGAGAACTGGGCCGTCATCGCCCTGGGCGGCATCCCGAACAAAGTCCAAGTCGGCGATATGGGCATTGATGGCCGCATTTACCCAGTGGGCACAGAACCCAAAGCCTTTGGCGCGGGCGAACTGGCGCTGCAAGACCGTTGGTATCCCATTCAGGTGAAGCAAAAGGATAAGGCGGGCCGCCCGGACATTGATCAATTTGAAACCGCCATGCGCCGCTCCAACCGCGAAAAGGGATTCTTCATCTCCTTCGACTTCTCCGAGGACGCCCTGCGCGAGATTGACCGTTTCTTCAAAGAAGAACACCGCATCATCGTGGCCTTGACAGTCAAAGAAATCTTGGAAGAACATATTGCGCGGAAATTGGCATAATTATCTGCATGGGTTGTTTATTATTTTCCGCCGCCAATAAACTAGCGTTGCCCCGATAGCTAGCAGCGCCCAGGTTGAAGGCTCCGGCACCGCGCCCGCTATAATTGGCGTGTTGGGATCAGTCTCGTAAGCCCAACCGAAGATTTGCCCGGAGGCATCATTGGGATAGTTATAAACCTCCATCCAGCCGTAATGCATCGCTCCACCTATTTCAAACTTGAATCCAATGAAGGCGTTTGTATCTGAAAATTTTCCGCTATAAAAATATTCTCCGTCAAAAATCGCGCTGCCCCCAATCACTACAGTGCCTCCGGCAACCATACTCGCATTTACCCATTGATAGGACGGACTAGATGAAGCGACAAGCTCACCGCGACCGATCGGCATCACCATATACCCTCCGTCGGTGGCGACGTTATTATTACCTAGTGGCTGGAGATATACTGCTGTCAGAGTGCAAATGAGCAGATAATCATCACCCCCATCCCCATTCAAATCCAAACCCGTAGTGCGGTCTATGGAATTTCCATAACCAAGTATATCTGGTGGTGTCGTGTAAATAATTTCGCCCCAGGAACGGGTTGCGTGCATGATGACGACGAAGATAAGCAACAGGAGAATCTTCTTCATGCAGACCGTTTCCGCCGCCAGAACATTAACACTGCACCTGCGGCTAGCAGCGCCCAGGTTGAAGGCTCCGGCACCGCACCCGCTATAAATGGCGTGTTGGGATCAGTTTCGTAAGCCCAGCCGAAGATTTGTCCGGCGGGAACACCGGGATAGTTGTAAACCTCCATCCAGCCGTAATGCATCGCTCCGCCAATTTCAAACCGCAATCCAATGAACGCATTTGTATCCGAAAGGTTTCCACTATAGAAAGTTTCACCGTCAAAAATCGCACCTGCCCCGATGAATATGTTTCCGCCAGAAGCCATGCTGGAGTTTACCCACTGATATGACGGACTGGATGAAGCGACTAGGTCACCACGAGCGATCGGTACGACCGACAGATTGCCGTCGGCGGCGACACTATTATTGCCTTGTGGTTGCAAAGACACCGCCGTCGGTGTCAAGACGAGCAGATAATCATCAACCCCATCCCTATTCAAATCCAAACCCGTAGTGCGGTCTATAAAATTTGCATAACCAAGCGGCTCTGGCGGGGTCATGTAAATAATCTCAGCAAAGGCCGCGCGTTGCATCACGGCCATCATGACCGCAAGGCTTGCGCCTCGCAGCCATGCTGAAAGAAAACTCGTGTCGTTCATAAAACCTGTTGCACCCGGTAGAGGCGCGTGTTGCCATTCGTGTTCATCGGCAGTTGGATCACTGCATTCGTAAGGCGCGCGCTGACTTGGGCACCAATGTTCTGCCAGTAGTTTGAGTTTCCGGGCACATCCACATACTGGGCCTGGTAGCGCTGCCCAACGACGGTTGGCCAGCCAACCGCAATGGCATTTGTGCCGGTGCGGAGGATTTTGTTCAGGGCAAAGGCTGGCGGCTCCTGTGCGACGTTGCCATTCACCAGCAGGGAGACCCATTGGCTGTTGGTGAGCGTGCCTTTGTGCGTCACTTTCACCAGATACGTCCCGTTGGTCGGATTAGGGATGTACACCTGCTCAACATTATTGCGCGTATCATCGCCGCGCGTCGCTGCGGCGGCCCGCGCTGTTGCCGTTCGATTCGTTAAATCGGGATCAAGAATCCACGGGAAGTTGGTCGTGCCGTCTGGGGAATAAATTCGCAAGTCAAGGTCGTTGACCAGCTTGGCGGCTGGATTATTGAAATTGGTAAGGGCACTTCCGGCCCCGGCGGGATCGGTCCAGCAAATGGTGATTATTAAGGGATTATTGGTTCCCCCCGCGCTCAGGACCGGGAATTGAATATACTGCCCGTGGTTCAGCAATACTTCCTTGATGAAGTTTTTCAGGCCATTCGTGGCATCATTGGCGAGCAGTCCCGCCGCCTTGGCCGTGTTCATCACCCCCCAGCCGACGCGATAACTCGGCCCTGCGTTTGTCGTCCCCGTATCCGCCGTGTGAATGATCAACCCTTTGATGGTTGAAGAGAGCAAATCTGCCGAGTTCGTGTGAAGCTGCTGATAATACTGGCCCAGAAGATTGGCGGAACCCGCCACGCTTGGCGCGGCAAAACTGGTGCCGCTGATAAACTGGTACGCATAATCACTCGTGTTATAGGTGGTAATAATGTTCACTCCCGCCGCCACTACGTCTGGCTTGATCCGGCCATCATCCGTCGGGCCGCAGGAACTGAACCCAGCCCAGAGCACGTTGGTTGGAGCGGTGTAGCCGTCATTGGGGTACACAGCGCCGACCGTCAATATGTTTTTGGCGCAAGCAAAGTCGGAAACCGTGTCGTAACCGCCAGGGTCGCCATTTTTTGGATGCACCCGACTGGTGGTATAACCAATACCTGTTTGATAATTATATTCAATGTGGTTGGTCGGTTGGACTGGTGGCGCGTTACTCACATCATTTCCCGCCGACCAAATACCAAGATAATTGGGGGCATTTTGCCCGAGTTCATCAATTTTGGCTGTGTATGTGCTGTAGTTGCCAAACTTTGCGTCTTGATTCGTGCTGATTGCTGAATAGCCATACCAATACCAACTGCCACTTGCCAAGACCCAACCCGAAGAATGCCCATATGAATGATTGGAAAAGCGCATATTGTTAGTTCCAGCTTCGCCAGGCATAGCGGATAAATCGGCGCGAAAATCTCCCGCTTGAATGAGTCCTGCAAAAGACATCCCTTTGGCGGCATTGCCAATGAAAACCCCATTGCTGTTAATATTATTGACCCCGCCCGCAGCAAGGGTGCCGACCACGGCTGTGGAGTGGCTGCTTACATTAGTAAAAGAAGTCGGCAACAACGAAACCCGCGATCCAAACTCTGAATGAGTCAAACGTGGACGTCCTTCATCCCACATAAAAATGGTGCGATTGGTTCCGTTCAAACTCAATCCCGCCGAACCGCCCGGCCAAACATTGGTTGTGCTGATGGTTTTTGCCGCCTCAATATTATGTGCGCCAATAAAGAGCGGACCTTCATCAATGCTGACGAGATATGAAGTAGTGCCGTCAGCCATAAGCACCTGGGAAGGCTCGCCGGTATTCCAAGCAAAGGTCAGGGCGGAATCCAGCGCGGACTGATGCCAATCATTTTCCATCGCAGCGGTCGCATAACTCGAAGCCGATTGGTTCATGATGGTTTGAAAATCCGCTGGCGTGCCGTCTGGCAGGGCATAGCCGTCGTGCAACCATTCCGCCACGGATGCCAGATTATTAGAATAATAGGCCGAGTAATCGAACACGTTCGTTACTTGGGCCGTGGCATTGGTCGCCATCCCTGGCAGACTAGGTTGAGCGTGAAGAGTTGTGGTCAGGCAGCAGGCGAATACGCAACCCACTATCAGCCGTCCGATAATATTTGTTGAGGCGTTCATAGTTTTCCATTTCCGACTTGTTGAGCTTACAAAACCAGGCAAACGTCTGGCGATGGCTAAGAGCTGGTCCAGTGTTAATCTAACCTGATAAGAAAGGCAAGTGATGATTTGCGCTTTTAATAAGATATTTTTAATTAGCCGGAGCGTCATGAGAGGAACGGGGCATGACCTCCGGAAAGCCATCCAATAAACCCAACTGCAGCCCGACAGGGGGGTGCTAGAAATCGGCCAGTGATTTACGATGTCAGACTGAGACTGGATCAGGGTGATAAAAAAATTCACTTTTTTGTAAATTTTCCTTGCGCTGGTGTTTTTCTTCCGATAAATAACCCCGCGTCTCTAGGAAATTCTGCCCATTGCAAGTGGGTATCAGGCGTGATTTGCCGGGAATGCTGGAGATAATAGATGGTCCGGCAATGGTTGCTGGAGTGGCAAAGGAAACATGGATCGGGGTTTTATAAATAGCGGTCAAGGGTTAGGGGCGGTGGCCGGGAGCAGGACAACAGTCTCCAGGCCAGGCGACTCCTTTTTTCCTCATTCTTCATCCGCCTCCACCCAGTCTTTGTGCTCCAGCGGTCCCGCGTTGCGAGGGCATGGCCGACGGCGGTTTTCTGGCCAGCCGAGTCGTCCGGGAACGTGCAATGATTCTTTTTCGGCCCTCCCTTGTCAACGGTATGCACCGAATGATTCTGGTCTGGACGACCGGGGTCTCGGGGAAGGAGCTGATGGCTTTCGCTGGGCAGCCCCAGGCTGTCCGGAAGTTCCTAACAAGTCTCGTTTGGTGGTTCCGCGTCACCGGGACACACCGGATGGGTTTCGTTTGGAAGTTCCTGAGACGGGGAAGGACCGGATGACTCTCGTTAGCTTGTTCTCTGTCTCAGGGAAGGAGCTGCTGACTTTCGTTTGGTGGTTCCCGGTCTCAGGGAAGC
>JBAXGN010000312.1 GCA_037139415.1 Verrucomicrobiota bacterium
AAATCGGGCTTAATCATCCTTAATCCTTAACCCTAAATACTTTTCTTTTTATGCCTTTTGATCCGAACAAACCCGTTGATAATTCACTGGCCGAAGCCGGCGAACTGCGCGACCAATTCAACGCCCTCAAGGCCCTGGATGATGACAAGAGCGCCCGTATTGCTGCGCTGGAGGCGCAAGTTGCCGCCCTTCAGGCGAGCGTCGTCACCACCACGCAGTTGGCCGAGGCACTGAGTAATCTCAGTGCGGCCCTCATTGCCAACAGCAGCGCGAACAGCAACGGCGTGATGCCGATGGATTTCGTGGTGAGCGATCCGCCCACGCAATGGGAGACCGGTACCATATATAATACGCTGAACGCGCTGATCCAGGCGCTGCGGCGGCAGTAGGGGAAGCAAGTAGCCGCGGACGTGAGTCCGCGCTGATCTGCTCAGGGCGCTTCGGTGCGGGGGTGACCGCCGATTGGGCCAAAACCGAAATGTGTGCCGACTCACGTCGGCGGCTACGGATTTGGGGGAGCCGCGCATCGCAGGGAGACAGAGAACCACCCCTCACCCTGCCCTCTCACCTCGGCGGGGGTGGCCGTGGTTGCGCGTGTCCTGCATTGGGTTGGCTGAACAATTTGTTGCAGCGGTGATCGCTTCAAGGGTATGGTTCGCGCCGCAGACTTTTCCCGAAGTGACCGGGGCGGTTTGCTTAAGCTCAATGGATAAAGGCGTGCATGATTGATTTGGATGGCCATCATTTGACGATTCCCGCGTTGTGGCGGATCGCGCAACGGGAGGAGAACTGTGCCTTGCCGCCGGCGGCAACAACGCGCATGGCGGAGAGCCGCGCTTTGGTGGATAAGCTGGCCGCCGAGCCGCGCGCCATTTACGGCATCAATACCGGGTTCGGCCCCCTGAGCGGCACGCGGGTTTCTCCGCAGGATTTGCAGCAGCATCAGTTGAATTTGCTGCATCATCTGACCGTTGGCCAGGGCGCGCTGTTTTCCCCGCCCGAGACGCGGGTCATCATGGCGGCGCGGGCCAATGCGATGGCGCGGGGCTATTCCGGCATCCGCCCGGTGGTGGTGGAGCTGCTGGTGAAGGCGTTGAACTTGGATATTTTGCCGGAGATACCGTGTGAAGGGTCGGTGGGTGCCAGCGGCGATCTGGCGCCGTTGGCCCACATGACGCGGATGCTGGTTGGCTTGGGGCACGTGCGCTCCGGCGACCAGCGCATCACCGCGCTGGCGGCGTTCAGCCAGCAGGGGCTTACTCCCGCCGTGCTGCAATGCAAGGAGGCGCTGGCGCTGGTCAATGGCACGTCCGTCATGGCGGCGCTCGCCGCGTTGGCCACTCATGAGGCGGGGCTCTTGCTGAGTTATTCGGAATTGCTGACCGCCAATTTATTTCAAGTGCTGTGGGCGTCGCCGGAAGTGTTGTGCGAGCAGGTGCACAAGGCGCGCGGGTTTCGCGGCCAAAGCACGGTGGCGGATCGCATCGCCGGTCATCTGCGAACGCATCCCCGGTTTTGCCAGCAGATTGACGAGCATCAATGGGGAGCCAGCGCGAAACCCGTCGCGCCCGGCGTGGAGATTCAGGACCCGTATTCGGTCCGTTGCGCGCCGCAGGTGTTGGGAGCGTTTCAGGAGGCGCTGTGGCATGTGGAATATATCGTGGAACGCGAGATCAACGCCTCCACCGATAATCCGCTGATCTTCCCCCAAACTAATTCGGTGATTCATTGCGGGAATTTCTACGGCCAGCAGATTTCCATGGCGTGCGATTATTTGCGGCTGGGGTTGGCCAAGATGGGCCTGTTGCTGGAGCGGCAGTTGGAACGGCTCGTCAACTGGCGCTACAGCCAAGGACTGCCACCATTACTTTCGGGCGGCGATCCGGGGCTGAACTCCGGTTTCATGGGCGTGCAGTTGCTGGCAACGTCGCTGGCTGCCGAATGCCGCATTTTGTGTACGCCGGCCTCGGTGCAGACCATCCCCACCAACGCCAACAATCAGGACGTGGTGAGCATGGGCACCATTTCCGCCCGCATGACCCGCGACCTGCTGGGCAAGGTGTGGAAGCTGGCCGCCATTCAGGCGCTGGCGCTGGCCCAGGCGGCGGATTTGCGCGGCGGCGACATCATGGGCGAGCAGTTCCGCGCAATGCATCAGCAAATCCGCACCATTTCAGAACGGCTGGACAACGACCGTCCGTTGTTCGAGGACATCGCCCGCGCGGTGACGCTCCTGCAATCTCCCGCGACTCAACAGCAGTTGTTGCCGCCACGTCCGCCATCACCGTAACCTTTCGGCGCTGTGCCCGAGCCCACTCTCAACGCCACCGCACAAGCTGCCCCGCCCGGACCGGAAGTTCGCTGGTCGGGACGCAGCCGGGGCGGATACTTTGGCAATTGGTTCTTCGTGCAGCTCATTCGCTGGTGCGGGCTGTGGCCGGCGTACTTCTGGCTCATCTTTGTGGCAGCGTATTTCACGCTCGCCAGCCCCCAATCCTATCGCAGTTCCGTCCAATTCCTGCGGCGCGTGCGCGGTCCGCAACCGTTTTGGCGATGGCCGTTTCTGGTCTATCAACATTTCTTTTCCTTCGGCGTGACGCTGTTGGACCGTCTCGGGGTCATCATGGGCCAGGCCAGAATGGAATACAGCTTTGAGAACGAAGCGTTGTTCCGCGAATACCTGGGACGCGGCCAGGGCATCATCCTGCTGGGCGCGCACCTGGGCAGTTGGGATTTGGGCGGCCATCTGCTGGGCCGTCTGGACAAACCGGTCAACCTCATTGTGCTGGAAAAGGAAGAGGCGCAAATCCGGAAACTGTACAGTCAGGCGTTGGCGGCCAAACAATTCCAGTTACTGTCCACGGATGGACATCCCTTGCGCAGCATCCCCATCATTGCCGCGTTGCGCCGGGGAGAGATTGTGGCGCTGCATGGGGATCGCACTTTCGGCGGAGCCGCCCAAGCGGCGCCATTCCTCGGCGGGACCGCACAATTCCCCGTGGGCGCTTTCCTTTTGGCGGCGGCCAGCGGCGCGCCGATCTTCCAGGTCTTTAGTGTCCGCGAGAAAATCGGGCACTACCGCTGCTACACCTTCCCACCGCAGTTCCTTGACCGCAAACTACTGCGCGCCACGCCTGAACAATTGCAGCCGTATGTCAACGAGTACGCCGACCGCCTGGCGGAGTTTGCCCGGCGTTACCCGTATCAGTGGTCCAACTTCTATCCGTTCTGGGAGGAAACGGTTTGAGATTGAATCCAATGACCGGTACCCATAAAGATACGCCGATGAATCGCTGGGTAATTGCCATCTCCGGCACCGTTTTGCAACTGTGCCTGGGGACGATTTATGCCTGGAGCTATTTCCAAAAGCCGCTGGTGGAAACCTATCACTGGAGTAACACCCAGGTGGCCTGGGTGTTCAGCCTGGCGATTTGTTGCCTCGGGCTGGCGGCAGCTTGGGGCGGCTTGAACCTCGCCCGCTTCGGTCCGCGCACACTGGCCATGGCCGGTGGACTGTTATATGGCAGCGGCAACCTCCTGGCCGCACTGGCGTTGTACCTGCAATCCCTGCCTTTGTTGTACATCGGATTCGGAATCCTCGGCGGCACCGGTCTGGGGTTGGGCTACGTCACCCCGGTCGCCACCGTAGCCAAATGGTTCCCGGATAAAAAAGGACTGGTCACCGGCATGGTCATCATGGGCTTCGGGTTCGGCGCGCTGCTCATGAGTAAGGTGCTGGCTCCCTCCTTGATGGCGCTCACCGGCGGAAACCTGGTACTGGTGTTCACGTTTTCAGGCGTCGCTCTCCTGATGGTGGCCACGGCATGTGGCGCGATGCTGAGCAATCCGCCGCCGGATTTTTCGCTACCCGGAATCGCCGCCCCGGCTAATTCCCCGGCGAATATAGCCTCCCCTGCCCCGCCGACGCCGGACGCCGGCAACCCACTGCACTCCGCGCGGTTTTGGATGATGTGGGGCGTGTTCTTTTGCAACATCGTCGCGGGCATTGCCATCATCGGGTTTCAATCGCCCATGCTGCAAGACCTGCTGAAACCGTCCCATCCCAACTTGGCTCCAGCCTCCCTGGCCACCTATGGCGCTACCTTGATTGCCGTCAGCTCGATCTTTAACGGTTTGGGGCGCTTTTTCTGGGGCGGTCTCTCGGATCGCATTGGCCGGGTGCAAACTTTCCGAATCATCCTGGCCACGCAAGTGGTGGCATTTATATTACTGGCCTGGGTTGCCCACCCATGGCTGTTCGCCGCCTTGATCTGTTATGTGCTGCTCTGCTACGGTGGCGGGTTCGGCACCATGCCTTCCTTTGTGCTCGATACCTTTGGAGCTGCGCGCATGCCTGTGGTGTACGGGGCGATCCTGACCGCCTGGTCGGCGGCGGGAATTGTGGGGCCGCAAATCGTCGCCTGGCTCAAGGATCATCAACCTGCCCGAGCCGCCACGCTGGCGTTCTTGATTGGCGCTGGATTCCTGGCCACGGGTTTTATCCTCTCGCTGCGACTATCGGATCGCGCGATGGGAAACAAACGATAACCAGTTCAAGCCAACGGATTACCCGGATGAACCGATGGATAATCTCATCTACCCCTTAACCGTTATTCCCAAAGCCAAAATGCGGGGAATTTGGTTGGAAGTCTCATGCCTCACTGAAAACAGCGAAATGCAATCGGTTTGTTGTAAAGTTTTTCCGAATTCTGCGTTTTCTGGCTTGCTGGCGGGAGCCCAGTGAGGCTTAATGAGCCCGCTAATTTTGCCAGGGCCCATGGAATGCGGACTTACGAACCCCGCCAGGGCCGGAAGGCAGCAACGG
>JBAXGN010000313.1 GCA_037139415.1 Verrucomicrobiota bacterium
CGGGACTTGCACCCGCTGGCCTGTCAAAGATCGAAGGCTGCACCAGAAAAATAGGGGAAACCGGACATGGCAAAAAAATTAGCTGGCATAAAAATGAAGACGAAAAATGGGAGGAATGGGACGCATGGGACCAATGGACAGGATGGACGGGATGGACATGATAAGGCTGAAGGGGCTAGTGAACAGTTATCAGTTATCAGTTATCAGTTATCACCCTCAAGGTGGCCAAGCGACCTGGCAAAACTGGCCGATGGCAAGCTCGCGCCCGCCGAGTTCAAAAAGAAAGTGGCCCGTCAAATTAACTGATGCGCAGCGGCGGTTGCGCGACGGTTATCTGGTTACAGGAATTTCAGGCTCCACCAGGGTCGTGCTCCGGCCCTGCCTTAATCACGGCGACGAACTCGCCAATGGCTTTAAGGGCGTCATCCTCAATACTATCAATGACGATGGGTTTGAAATCTGAATTGAGTGGTTGAAGCACAATGCGAGTATGCCGAAAGCCACCATCCTCATCGTGGACCTTCTCGCTATAGTACCGTTTCACTGTCAGTCGTCCTCCTGTTTCCGGGTCAACCCCATCGCGCAGTCTGAACAACATGTTTCGTCCATGACGCGAACCAGCAAGCGCCGAATCGCCACGGAACAGGCAAACAGAGTCATCTGGGATCAGCGGCTCCATGGATCGCCCTTTCACACGAATAGCAAACATATCCTTAGTCAAACGGCGATCAGTTATCCGAATCCACGTGTGATGATCGTCAGGATCAACTCCGGGTTGCTCAGGTCCGAATTCTCCGGCAGCCGCCTCAACCTCATAAAACGGCACACACGTTATGAAGCGATGATCAGCCGACGGGTCTAATATGATAATGTCCGGAACATGCAAATTCGGAGAGGGCACTATTGGAGTGTTTTTTTGCAAGGGCTTGGCGCGGCAGCGCCGGGTACGTTGTGCGTTAGGTTCCCATCGTTCGGCTCCACGCTGGATTGCGGTAAACTCTACCGCCTCTGCCACGGCATTGAACAAGCGGTTCTCCCAGTTGGTACTGATGGCGATTTCGCTTCCGATGAGTTTACCAATCTCAAAACTAAACCGATGCTGGTGTCGCTCGCGCATGCGAGACCAGTAATCAATCATGCAATCCTTGCGCCGCTGGAGCAGGGAACGGGAGGGTAGTCGGTCACGTTTTTGATTGTTCACTTCCGGCAAGGCAGGAAACAAATTCCAGAGATCGTTGTTCCTCCACAGGGTGAACGGGATGGCATGGTCCACGTCGAACGCCTTTTTTAAATCAGAGTCCGTCCAAACACAAACTTTCGCGGACAAGGTCTCGTAAAAGCTACGGGCTTCAGTGACCTCACGTTCGGGAATTGGCGCGGTCAAAAGTTGATCCACTACCTGACTGGGCTTTAAGTCGCCGCCCGATATTTTAGACGTTAGCTCTGCCCATCGCAGGATCGTGGCATCGGCAATCCAGTCGCCCATAGTCGACAATTCGCGCCATAGATCCGCATTTAGCACCACATTTCGCGAAGACCGGTCGTAGGTGAAAGTGCCTGATCCGCCGCCACCAGAGTGGAATACTGGCCCATCACGAATCGTATCACAGAGTTTTGACAAAACGCGAGCATGGGCTGTTTTAGCTGCCGGGGGAAGCGATTTGCCCCGATAATCCACCGAGAAGCGGCACAAGCCACCCGCTTGTCGATAAACACTTATCAGTTTCTCCAGCTCCGCTCGAAATGCCACGGGTTTCCGGCAACCAGGTTTTTCACCATGTTTTTGAGGAATAAAAGTTGGAGACTCAAACAGGGGCCAAAAATACTCAAGCCACTTGTCTGCAATAAGACTCATCGGAATTGCCACCCGCCCCTCCGGAAGCCACCTTGCGACGTGGTAACTGTTGGTCGCCAGTTCGGCAAGCGCTCTGAATAGCGCTGGCTTGTATGTCGCATCCTTCTTGTCACGGTTTAGGATCGTTTCAATCTTTTCCAAACTCCGGGATCCTTCGCCCTCCAGCACAAACAACTGGGTAGCCCAGCGCCGTCCAGAGCGCCCCAAGGAATCATTGGTGTCCCAGCGGTTCAGCAACCGGAAGCCTACCTTTGCGAGGAGAAAGTGGTAATTCTCAGGTGTCACTCCGTTGAATAGACGACCGCCGACATCCCGGTGTGTGGTGGTATCTACAATCGGGCCATCAATAGGGGTCGAAATGAGTAGGCGTCCGCCTGACTTAAGGATTCTGCGGAGATTGAATACAACGTCGAATAAAAGTTGTTCAGGCAAATGCATCAGTGTAGCCCAACACAAAAGCCCGTCTTGGCTACCATCAGGGATGGTCTTCAGATTCGGCAAGGAATCCGTTTGAAGCCGCTCGGCAACAGACGGAAAATGCAAGCGCGCTGCGGCCAACATTTCAACTACTGGATCCACTCCATAGGCGTCATAACCTTCAGCCAGCAAGGCATGTAATTCGCGTCCGCTGCCACAACCGATATCCAAAACCCGAGTTCCAGGTAGGAACGCTTGCGTAAAATAACGCCGCGCTGGGCTGTCTATGGATAAATATTGCGCTGCAACGTCAGCAGCGTGGCCTGAGTAATAATTAACTGTCTGGGCATCCATCAGACCAGCAGCCTTTCCGCAGAGTCACTTAACGATTGCAAGCGAACCAAAACGTAGAAACTCGGCCTCACTATTTCACTCATATTCATGGACAAAAAGCTTAGCATTAATTCTCAGGTTGACTTGGGAAGGTGGACATTGATCGTTTGATTTAGGCTTCTGCTTCCGGTGCTGGCAACTGCTTTGCGATTTCGATTCTTTGCGGCAATCGGGCGCGAGCCAACCGAACAGCCTCGTGGAGTTTGCGTTCCAGTTCTTTCTTGGGCAGGGCAGAAGTCCAATAAGCCGCCACGTGAATGCCGCTTTTTTCCAATGCCAGCAATTCCACGTGTTCCGCTGTCTTTCCCGCGCACAGAATAAGGCCCAGCGGTTCGGTTTCGTCCGGTTCGCACTCATATTTCTTGAGCCAGTTCAAATAAAGCTCCATCTGGCCTTTGTCGGCGGCCTCAAAATCGCCGATCTTTAAATCCATCGCAATGAGCCGTTGTAATTTTCGGTGATAAAAAAGAAGGTCGAGGTAGTAGTCACGCCCATCAATCTGCATCCGCTTTTGCCGTTCAACAAAACAGAATCCGACTCCTAACTCCAAAATGAACGCCTCCATTTCGCGCAAGATCGCAGCCTCTACATCCTTTTCAACAAAGGTGTCCTTGAGCCCAAGAAAATCGAGCAGATACGGATCACGAAACACCAAGTCAGGCGAGAGCTTGTCCTCCTCCCGCAGTTGTTTGAGCTCCATTTCGATCAGCCTGGCCGGCTTGCGCGACAAGGCTGTCCGCTCAAATAGCATCCCGCCGATCTTCTTTTCCAGCGTCCGCGTGCTCCAGCGTTCAAGGCGGCACATTTCGGCATAGAAGTCGCGCTTGAGCGGATCGTCAATGTAAATAACACGGCGCAGGTGCGTCCAATTCAATTGTGCACTCAGTGCGTGCACTATCTTTGGATCCGGAAACACCTCGGCGAAACGGACCATGTTAAAGACGTTGCGCCTTGTGAACCCTCGTCCAAACTCCCGCTCCAATTGTCGCCCCAGCGCGTCAACAATCCGCTCCCCATAATCCGCTCGCTTCTCTTGCAGGATGTCTCGCCGGATACGCGCGCCAATTTGCCAATAGAGGATCACCAGTGCGGAATTGATGGTTTGCGCAGCATTTTCGCGGGCGGCAAGAATCAGCGTGCGCAAGTCACTCAGCAAAACCTTCGCTCCGCCCCGGGCCGGAAACACACTGAGGGTTTTGGTCTGCGCAAGTTTTCGTTTTAATGCCATGACATCATGCCTTTCGCATACCCTGATATGCGATCGTTTTGTTCCACAACTGTTTGCACTGGATAATTATGAATGGAGGTTTACCATTTCACAAGCATTTGTCGAGCGGGATAAATGGAAAAAGATTTCGGAATAGGGAGGAAGCTGATTTTGTAGAAAAATAGGGGAATCGGACATGGTAAATTGGAGACTGGATGAACAGGATGGACAGGATAAGGCTGAAGGGACCAGTTATCAGTGAACAGTGATCAGTGAACGAAGCCGATTTGGCAGAAAAAATAACTGGCAGAAAAATGAAGACGAAAAAATGGGAAGAATAGGACGCATGGGACCAATGGACAGAGGGGCCAGTGAACAGTGAAAAGGAATGGGGCCAATGGACAGGCTGGATAGGGGAAATAGCCGATAGGCAATAGCCAATAGCCGAAATGGGGATGAGGGAATTGAAAATCTCAGAGTTCAGATTTCAGAGAATGAGACTTATGGGACGAATGGGACTGATGTTTATGCAGGCAACACCCCGGATGGTCACTGCGACCGCTTCTGGGCCCTCGCCCTGCGCCAATACGCCTGGTCCAGAGTCCCCGGCATCCTCCGCCCCATGTTCCTCGATTGATATCCTTCAACCGTGAAGTTTGCGGCTTCCTTCTGGGAGTGGCGCACGTCTCACTGCGCTTGGAGGCGAAAGAAAAGGAGGCGATTGGTGGGGGCGGGCAGGCGGATGGTCCAGAGGTTGTTGGAGAGGAACGGCTCATTCGTGGCCGGCATCCAGACTCAGAACACCGCATCTGCGCCGAATAATTTGATACCATTGGGGATTGGCGGGT
>JBAXGN010000314.1 GCA_037139415.1 Verrucomicrobiota bacterium
TTTCATTCATCATTTTGCCTTCTGCCTTTTGCCTTTCGTTTTTTCCCTCCCGGAGGCAACCACCTTTTCCGGTTCCCTGTTAACGTCGCTCCCGTTGGCCATCACGGGCCGGGCGTTTCCGGTCCGCAGACGCCGTGCGTCGCGTGCCAACACAAACTGAGAACGACATAACGAAAGACATAACTATGGAAACCAACGAAACCCAACAACGGTTCATCGAACTCCGTGCCCAAGGCTGGTCCTATGCCCGCATCGCCCAGGAACTCGGTGTTCACATCAACACCCTCGTCAACTGGAGCCGCAAACTCCAGTTCCAGATCCAGAACGCCAAAACCATGGCCGACGAAGCCTTGGCCCTCCAATACTTCGCCGTTCGCGAAGACCGCTGGAAACTCCTGTCTGATACCCTCCATCGGGTCAACACCGAGCTCGCCCAGCGCGACCTCAGCACCCTCCCCACCGGTCGCCTCTTCAACGTCGCCGCCGCCCTCCGGCGCGAGGTCCAACGCGAAACCGCTCTGCCCGGTTTCACCCTGCCGGTCTCCGAAATCCCCGCCGAGGAACTCCAAAACGAGGTGCAGGACTGGAAACCCTGAAAAATTCATTTTATCACAATTTGTGACAAAAAATGCGTTCAACACAAAAACATCACAATTCCCACGCCGCGCCAGCCTCAAACCCTGGCGCGGCCTTCAACCTGCGTAGCCGCCGCACGTCAGTCGGCGCTGAATTTTTTCCCGGTCTTTTCCCCTTTCGCGTGTTTGGCGTGATTAGCGGTTCAAATTCATTGGCTATCGGCGATCAACGATTGGCGATTTTTTCCTTCGTGTCCTTCGTTATCTTGGTGTTCAATTTTTTGTATTCCCCCAATTTGCAATACCCCATTCCCGTCCATCCTGTCCATCCTGTCTCATCTTTTGCCATGTTCCCCTTTCGCGTGGTCTGCGTGTTTGGCGGTCCAAATTCCCTTGGCTATCGGCGATCAACGATTGGCGATTTTGTATGGTCCCCAAATTTGCATTTTACAATTTTCAATTTGCAATGCTTGGCCTTTTGAACTCTGGGTCAAGTACCTGGCCAAAGCCGCTTCTCCCGGTGCCTCACCAAGCCCCTTGCCCGTGTTCCCCGATCCCAATGCCGGCATCCGGCCGGAAACCCTCGCCTACATCGAACAACAACTCAAACTCATGTGATTGTTCCCGCAGGGCTGCCTCAAGCTCGGTTTGGTTCAAGCTGGAAGCGGCTGCTCGGGTGTTCCCATGGCAGCGGGATTACCCGAAATATAGTAAAGCGATTAAGCCGATTCCCTCAGCCGGATGATGAAAATCCTCTCCCCGAGGGAGAGGAAAGAGGTGAGGGGGTACGGAACCACAGGCCCTCCCACCTCGTAGTATCCGTGACGCACCAACGCGCTGGATGCAGCCCTGTTGTTCCCATGCCTGATGAAGATTTGGATTGCCAACACGCCAAATCATAAGCAAATGTACCCTTATATGAAATCATACATGTTAAAGTCGTGCCTGATCAGCAGCACATTGTTCATTGCTGCCCAAACTAATTTTTCCCAGGAATGGCCCTCCTTCCGCGGCCCGACCGGCGATGGGATTTCCCCTGAGAAAGTCCTCACGGCCTGGCCGGCGGGCGGTCCCAAACACATTTGGCAGGCGCCAACACCGAATGGCCTGAGCGCATTTGCCATTGGCGACGGCAAAGCGTTTGTCATGCTTTCACACCCGGTCGCCGGCGGGGTGCCCGAGCCAGCCCCGGCACCAGCACCCGAGAAGGGCAAAGGCAAGGGCAAGGGCAAAGGCGGCGGGGGCGGAGCCGGTGTGACCGATGTCTGCATGGCTTTGGACGCCAGTACCGGCCAAAAACTTTGGGAAGTGCCCCTCAACACGACCAAGCACAGTGGCGCAGGTGAAGGCGACGGCGCCCGCGCGACGCCAGCCGTGGACGGCAACCGCGTTTACGTCTATTCCGATGTGATGGTGCTCATGTGCCTCGACACCGCTTCCGGCAAGACGATTTGGAAGCAAGACATTTTGAACGAGTTTGGGGGGCAGAATATCGGCTGGAACAGCGCGATGTCGCCCATGATTGACGGCGACCTGGTATATGTGGCGGGAGGCGGGGCGGGGCAGGCGATGCTGGCCTTCAATAAAACCACCGGGGCACTGGCCTGGAAATCCGGCACGGACACCATGACCCATGCCACGCCGGTGATTGCGACCATCGGGGGCGAGAAACAGGTAATCTTCTTTTTGAAGAGCGGTTTGGTGGCGGTCAACCCCAAGACCGGCGCTGAGCTATGGAAGTACGGCTTCCCCTTCAAGACGGCCACGGCGGCCAGCCCGATCGTTTGCGGCGACATCGTGTTTTGTTCGGCTGGTTACGGCGTGGGCGGCGCGGCCTGCCAGGTCACGAAAACGGGCGGCGGCTGGGAAGCCAAGGAACTCTGGATGCTGAAGGGCGATAATTCTCCGGTGGCCACTCTGTGGAGCACCCCGGTGCATAAAGACGGCTATCTCTACGGTGTGTTCAGCTACAAGAAATACGGACCTGCCGGTCTGATGAAGTGCGTGGAAGTGAAGACCGGCAAGGTGATGTGGGAACAAGCCGGTTTCGGCGCAGGGCAAGTGATTTTGGCGGGCAACTGCGTGGTGGCTTTGACCGATGACGGCCAATTGGTGCTCGTCGAGCCCAAGCCCGATGCCTACAAGGAATTGGCGCGCGCCCAAGTGCTCAGCGGGAAATGCTGGACTCCTCCGTCGCTGAGCAAGGGCCGCCTGTATCTGCGTGGTCGCACCGAAAGCGTCTGCCTGGATGTCGCCGCCAAGTAGGCAGAAGGGGCATCTGCGCCGAAAAAAACGACGGCGGCAAAACGTCCCAGAGTTGGAACGAGATCGCAGTACATTGGCACTGGCGTGACCACATCGCGGCCAGTCCGGTACAGCGGGGCGGAAGCCAAAAATAATCAGCAATTAGCTTTGTGTACATGAGGACGAAACCACCCGCAGAAATACGTATCTCGTGAATAGCAGTCGTTACATGGTTGTCGCCGCAGGTCTCTTTGCGGCGATGACGCTATGGGGCGGGCCCGTGGCTGGCGCAGGCAAGGAGATTGAAGGCGGTAAGCCAGTATTGTCGCCCACCTCCATCGCTTTCCCTGCGGCTCTGGTCAAAGTCCACCCCCGGCTTTTTGCCAAGGCGACCCGCCTGGATGAAATCAAGACTCTCTGTCAAACCACCCCGCCTTACAAAGAGTTCTATGAACGATTTAAGAAACAGGCAGATCATATTCGCCTGCCTTCCGGAAAAATCGCGTGGGACCGCGATTACGGTAATAAACTGTGGGACCTGACGGCCGCCTGGCGCCTGAGCGGCGACCCGGCTTGTCTGGCCAAGGCCAAGGCCTGGGCCATGCTCATCAAGGATTGTCCCGACAGTTATTTTCAGGACTTCTTCTCCGGTCATCTCATGTGTGGCATGGCGCTGTTTTACGACTGGTGCTATGGCGAGTTGTCGCCCGAACAGCGTGAGGCGACACGCGCCTTTCTTGCCCGCGGCGCGCGGCAGACCAGGGCTTACCTCGATCAGTCCAAGGTGCGTTACCTGCTGAGCAACCAATGGCAGATTCGGATTGCCAGCGTCGGCCTGTGTGCCCTCGCGTTGGATGATCACCCGGGGGAGTCTTCGGCCTGGGTGGATTGGGCCGTGCGCGAGATGGCCGAAATGGAAAATGCGGCGGCGGATGACGGGGTCACCGTCGAGGGGGTCGGCTACGGCCAGTACGGCTTGGAGTTTACGATGCGCTTCCACGACCTGGCCAGGGATTTGCTCGGCGTCAACTTCTACCAAAACCCGTGGTGGTCGAACAACGCCCTCTTCCAACTTTACCAGACCACGCCCCGGGCTTCGTGGAAGGCGAAGACGCGCTTTGCCAACAAGCCGGACACCTGCTGGCTCAATGTGGATATCGGCGATTGTCCGCGCTACAATTGGTACGGGCCCGACCATCTATTGCGCGGGATTGCCAAAGCGACCGGCAATCCCTACGCCCAGTGGCTGGCCGACGCGGAGAATGCCGGCAGTCACCAGGCGGGAGACAATTGGCTGAACCTGATCCGCTACGACGCCCACGTCAAAGCCCAGGAGCCTTCCGGTCTGCCGACGCTCCATCATTTCGAGAACACCGGCATTATCTCGGCCCGTTCCGACTGGTCCGGCAAGGAATCGCTCATCAGCTTCCTCTGTGGACCCTTCTTTGGGCACAAAGCCGTTGACCGCTACGACTTTGATCTCGGCGGCGGGCACGCGCATCCCAACGCCAATGCCTTTGCCATTTTCGGCGGCGGTGAATGGCTGGTCGCCTACCCCGGTTACGTCCGGCGCATGGCCGAGTACGAGAACACGCTGATCGTGGATGGGAAAGGCCAATTGGGTCAGGATGTCAAATCGGGCTCTTGGAATGCGATGCCACTATTGGCCAATCATCTACACCCGCGCGTGCTGAAAGCTGAGTCAACCCCGGCGTTCGACCACGTGGCGGGCGATGCCACATCCAGCTACGCGGGATTGGCGAAATGGCAGCGCCACCTGCTGTTCTTAAAGCCAAATACCTTGCTGGTGCTCGATGACATCGCTGCCCCCCAGGAACATAACTAGAGCCCGTCCCGGAAAAGCCGTTTTCAAAACATGCATAAGATAAGCTATAAG
>JBAXGN010000315.1 GCA_037139415.1 Verrucomicrobiota bacterium
AAGGCAGGGCTCTGCAAAAGCCTTATGCGTCGGTTCGATTCCGACCCTCGCCTCCATTCCTAAAGTGCTTTAGCACAAGGGTTTTGGAAAAATAGAGGGTCCTAATCTTCAACGAATTCTTCAAC
Source organism: Verrucomicrobiota bacterium (assembly GCA_037139415.1). Classification (NCBI taxonomy): domain Bacteria; kingdom Pseudomonadati; phylum Verrucomicrobiota; species Verrucomicrobiota bacterium. Next base: position 126 of record JBAXGN010000315.1, read on the forward strand.
GATTTCAGCGCTCGTTCACTATCCGGCACAGGTCCGGCGATTACTCGCCTAGTGCACGGATGCGAGCGCTACCCAGGCAGCATATCCTCAAAATCATGAATACGGATACCCATCCGCCCCAGGCACCGCATCCCAGCTCCAATGCACCGTGTAATAATTGGAGGAATAGTCATCCTGGACGGTCACCTCCGCATAATTGGGCGAGAAATACTTTTGCCCATTCCGCATCTGGTACGGGTAAATCCGGATGACGTGCAGATACCCCGCCGCCGAATATTCGGAGCCAACGCCATATTCAATGTAACCATTCCCCGCAGGGGCCGCTGGCTGCCAGCACTTCATGGCTCCCGCCCCCGCGTCCAGCCACAGCACCAGCCCGCCCACATGATTGGGCAGGATCGCCTGAGCCGTCTCCTGGACCGCCACCCCGCGCCGCCCGCGAATAATCACGTTTGGCCGCATCCGCTGTTCAAGCGACGGCAAAACCTTGCGCACGGGAATAACAATGCGCCCTTTACGCGTTGCCCTGGGGATCTTCACCACGCGTTCCTTTCTTGCCAGTCTGCGTTGCATTGCCAGCCGCCTCAGGCGCAGCCGCCGGAAGCACCGGGCTCACCGGCACCGGCTTTTCTGCAACCGGCAGTGGGGCCGCTGCCACATTCTCAATCGGCACCATGGGCCGGCGAAGGCGTCGAATGATTGGATATAGTCCTTGCATAGAAACAATGAATCGGCGTGCCGGCCCGGATGACCGGCACGCCCTTGGTTTAGTTATTGTGCTCGATGGCGACAATGCGCACGTTCTTGTTCTCGTACACGCGCACCCAGTTCGCCCCGGTTTCCAATTCCGCATTGGTCGGGGAGTCCGCCGCCACACTGGCGCTGGTGAACTTCACCCCGCGCGGATGCAGGATGTACCGGCGCCGATTGATCAGTACCGTGTCGCTGTCCAGCGGCACCCGGGCCAATTCCACCCCCTCCGTGCCAGACCCGCCCTGCAAGGGCGCAGAATCCAACGTGGCCGTCCCCTTGCCGAACGCACCCGGCCCGAACAAATACGACGTGTACACCACGCCATCCGTGGTGCCCGCCCGCGTCGGCAGATTGTCGTCCACAATCACCCGGCGGCCCTGGAAGGTCTTGATCTGCACTTTCCCCTCGCTGTCCGGGATGAAGTCAATCAAGTCCAGCTTGCGCAGCGCCGCTTCCGTGGCCGAGTGCATCGCAATCGCCGTCAACCGGTCACTGCGATCCCCCAGCTTCAACGTGGCATCCACGAATGTGGAACCATTCAGCACCGTGCTGGCCGTCTTGCTCGCGATGGATTCGCTGGCAATGGTCAGCTTGTTTCCAGACATGCTGGCCGCGGCGAAGATGCCCTTGAGGCACGACACCACCATGCCCTCATCCGTGCGCGCCCAGTATTCCGCCACCAGGTCCACAATCCGCTGCATCGGATCGTCGCCCGAAATTACCTTCGCCAGGTGATTCACACTCCACACCTGCGCATCATTCTGGATGCGCGCAATGTCCTGGTCGCTGGTGATCTTGTTCACCGTGAGCGATGCCGAATCACTCAGGAGCTGCCGCGCCCCGCTCAGGTCCTTCCAAAACGGCATCTTCACATCGCGCCCTCCGCCCGCTGCCAGGGCGTCAAATTCAGGCGCATGCTCCACAATGCCGCACTGTCCAAACGTGGACAACTCCGCCGTCCGTTCGACCGCATACCGCTCGAACAGGGTCGCCACAATAATATCTGCCACTGCCGTCTTACTCATAATCTACTCCGTTTCCTTTCTTATTTCTCCGTAGCCGCCGACGTTAGTCGGCGCCAGGATTGTTTTTATTTCTGCTTTCTGTTTTCCACTTTCAGCTTTGGCTTTTCAGCCGTGCCGCCAAGCCCGGATCACTCTTCTGCAACTTCATTTGTTCCGTGAGATTCCACGTCTCCTTGCGGAACGGGTTTTTCACAGACCGATTACCGACCCCACCGGGGCCGTTGCTGTAGTGGGAAGTGGCACCGCCACCACCGCCGCCCGCGTTGGATTCAAACAGGTGCGGGGCTTCCGCCACCTGTTGGTCGGTCCATTCCTCCAAAGTCATGGGCGTAATGCCATCCTTGCCGTAGCGGACGGTCTTGCCATCCGCCTCGTACGCGGTGGGCACCCCATTCGCCAATCGGAACACCGTGCGCGCCCGCGCCGTAATGTCCGGGATCGCCGTAGGCCGCAGCCCGCGTTTGGTCGCGGTGGTGAGCACGCCCTGGTCAATCTGGATCGTCACCAGCCGGGCATTCAGCGCATCCCGCTCCCCGGTCAGGCCGAGAACCTGCTTATCCCAATCCGCCTTCAACCCCTTGATGCGGTTCTCGACGACCTTGTCCACCTCGCCCGCCTTGAGTTGGGCGGTTTCCTCGAGCTTGCGTTTTTCATCCGCCAAACGGCGGACGTCATCCGGGTCAATCCCCTCGAAGCGTTGCCGCAACTCATCGCGCTCCTTGGCCAGGGCCAGATTGCTGGCGCGGATTTCATCCAGCTTGGTTTTCTCGACCACGCCCTCCGCATCCAGGTGCCAGGCGCCATCGCGTTCGGTGTAAAATCCAGCGTGCTCCGCCGGGATTTCCTCTCTCGATTTGTATTTGTATTTCAGTGCCATTTGTTTTGTTCCTTCCATCAACTATCAACTCTCAACCAATTTGTAGCAGCCGACGTCAGGAGACTCTGTTTTCACTTCTGCCTTTAGCCTTTTGCCTTCTGCCTTTCCGCACATTACACCCTGTTTTCTGGGCATATTTGCAATTTCCGGCGTGGCGCTTTTCCAACTAGGACAGTGCAGACACTATGAGTGACTCTCCGCGACTCTCCGTGACAAAAAATATTTCAAAAATAATTTGACAGTATTTTTACGCCCGTAGCAGCCGACGTTAATCGGCTCAAACAAAAGCCGCCCCAACGGGGCAAGGAGATAATAGCCCAGGGCAAGCGAGGCACGAGCGCCGCCCTGGGTACCAACCCCAAAAAGAAAAATCCCCCCTCTCCATTTTGGAGGGGGATGAGGCTCCGTGCCAAGCCCCCACGCTCGCTTCAGCCTTGCCATCGCTCACCCGCAGGTGTATCCTTCCTTCATGAAAGTCACGAGGCATTTTCCCTTTGTCCTCCTGCGCCACACTACGCTCCTTGAGCTTGTGCGCGTGTTTTCTTCTGTCCCCATCCTCCTGATGGGCGTAGCCGCTAACGCCACGCCGCACCTTACCTCGGCCGCCAGTGGCGAACCCATACCGCACCCGGCTTCGACGAACACTTATCCAGTAACCAATGGCACCCGCATCGTCCAGGTTCCCGCGACGATGGTCTATATTCCTGGTGGAAAGCTCACGGTCGGCACGGGCGTGAATGCCACAAACGTTGACCTCGCGGAGTACTGCATTGGAAAATTCCATGTGTGCAATGCCGAATACAAAGCCTTTCTCGATGCGACCGGTTCCTCAGCCTACCCGAGCTACTGGACCAACGGCGTCTACCCCGCAGGCAAAGCCAATCACCCCGTTGTTTACATCTCGCTCACCAAGGCTCTCGCCTACGCCGCGTGGGTAAGCCAGCAGACCGGCTGGAAGGTGGGCCTCCCTTCCGGCTACCAGTGGGAGAAAGCCGCGCGCGGCCCACAGGGCTATATTTACCCGTGGGGTGACGATCCGGGCACCACGTATCACGACGGCGCTCTAACCACCAAGTTCAACTACAACGCCGTGATTGCCGCCCTCTGCCTCGCTCGCCAGCCCAAACTGCCCGTGGTTTACAACCACCAAAAATCCAAGTATTGCGGAACCAAAACAACGGTGGACCAAATCGCCGCCTACGACTCTGCAGGCACGCCCACCTTTCTTTCCGTCAACGCAAACGGTTCCGTTAGAGGCTGGGTGAATCATTCAACCTACACTGGCTTTATTTACACCGACCTGTTTGCTTCTCTTAACGCAAGCGGCGGCAACACGACTCCGGTCGGGGCTTACGAGGCCGGCAAAAGTGCTTACGGCTGCTACGATATGGCAGGAAATGTCTGGAACTGGTGCACCTCCACCATCGTGGCCAGCAACGGTGCCGAAAAAGGCCAGACCGTCAACGAAATCCGTGGCGGCTCCTGGTATGCAAACGGCACCAGTTGCCGCAGCATTTCGATCGGCGAAGGCCGCCAAGCCAATGGAGCCTACAACACGGTGGGCTTTCGCGTGGTCATGCTACCCTGACGCCGGAGCTTTGGGGGATTGCCACTTTCCCGCCCTTCCCAATCAGCTTGTTCTCCTCCTCATTCGCCCGCCCATCCGGCAGAATCTCCGACCGCCGGAACAGCTCGAACAGCGTGTCCTGGCTGATGGCCCCAGCCTGCCACGCCGCCACCAGCGCGGTCACTTCCGTGGCCGCCATGCCATGCGTGCGGAAATCCGTGTTCAGATCCAGCAATGCTTGTTGGTCCGTGATGTCTTCGGGATTTGCTTCCGTGGAATTCCACCAGTACACCCAGCGCACCACATGCGTCAGCGATTCGCT
>JBAXGN010000316.1 GCA_037139415.1 Verrucomicrobiota bacterium
CGTTAATTCGTATTTTGTATTCATAATGTTCATCATTTCGGGGAACAGCGTAGCATGGGGGGTAGGACAAATACGGTCCTACCCTCAAAAAAGTTTGAAAAATATTGTTTGGGGAAAAAGGCCGGTAAAATGGGGGCAGACATGGCAAAAAGATTATCTGGTAAAAAAATTGAACTGAAGAAGATAGGAAATTGGAGCCAGGCGTTGGAACCTTCAAACCGCGAAATATGTTAACCCCGGCGGAAGAGCGCGGAGAGGACGGCGCAGAGGATGAGGAAGAGCGCGAGGATGGAGTGAATTTGAAAGGGGAAATCGTAACGGGCATGAACGAGGCAACCACCCACGGCACACCAGAGCAGCATGACAAAGTATTTATCCGCAGGAATGCCGCTCGGACCCGGCGCAAACCAGCGAGCCAGGCAAACCCCCAAGGCGGCGAGCAGCAGAAAGAGCCCTGGCCACCCAAACGTAATCAGCGTTTCGAGCCAATCGTTATGCAGTTGCGCGGGCCAGTACTCGCCCGAGGAATTACGGTAGAGCTGAAACAGGGTGTTAAAGCTGCCGGGGCCGGTGCCAAAAAATGGGGCGTCTTCGGCCATGCGGCGTCCGGTGTAGAACATTTCTTCCCGGTCCGCGAACCCTTCTTGAAGCGTTTCCATGCGCGGGCCGATTTCCTCCCACCCCAGCAGGACGCTCATGACGATGGTCAGGCCGAGGATTAGGAAAACACTGGCTTTTCTAAGCCAACCGGCCTGCCACTGGGCCAGCAGCAGGATCGCCACGGCCATGACACTCAAGCCCGCCATGACCATGGCCCCGCCACGACTGGTGGAGACCACCGGGCAAACGGCCATCAATAGGACCATGGACAACAGGAGATGATGAATGCGAGGGTGAATGAGATCCAAGTGCTGATGACGAGTCCGGGCGCGCTGGTAGGTCCACCAAAGGCCGAGCGAGACGGGCCAGATCAGATTAAAGTACTGGGCGGCATTGGCCCGGTAGGCGAAGGGACCGAAAATTTCCAATGGATTTTTATGGATGCGTGCCTCCACCAGCCAGAGCAATTCGCTAGTGCCGTCCATGCGTTGAATGATGCTAACCATGGCCAACACGGCGCCATTCACGCTCAAGAGCCAGAGCAGGCGGCGCAGTCGCGGGGGCAGCAGGCCATGTGCCAGATCGGAATTCCCGGGTGCCTCGGTCAGTTCCGGATCGTGAAGCAACCAGGAGCGCACCGCCCAGAACGCAAAGGCCAGCGCCAGGTACATCGAGAAATAACGCCAACTGGTGGCCTGGTCATAGCTGTGCGGCAACCAGGGAATGATGTCGTGATAAATGAAACTCCAACCTTCCGGGCGGTAGGTGGCGCGGGCGTTCCAAGCGCTGGCCAGTGTGAAACCCAGGATCAACAGGCACAAGAGGGCGAGCGCCCAGTCCAACGTCTTGCCCCAGTGCCAGGCGCGCTGGCCGGGCCAGATCACCGGGGCATAATCTCCCGTCACTCGGCGGGTGAACCAACTGAGGCCCCACAAAGCGCCGAGGGTATAACCCGTTACGTTCATGACTTCGATGGCCCACGGCTGAGTGGTGCCAAAGACCCAGGGGCCAAACACGACCATGAAACAAATGCCCAGTTCGGTGAGGGCATCCAAAAAGCTTAGAACGCTGTGGCGAGCGATCATGATGGGGGGGTGGTTTTTCGCTGTTTTCGGTGGGATACTTGGTGGAATTCCGAAGTCCGAAATCCGAGATCCGAAAGAAATCCGAAGTCCGAAATCTGAAAACGGGCCAACTCCATGAGGGGTGGTGAACGATGTCGCGTTAATTTCATTTTCACTATAAAATTAAATTATATATAACTGCGAGTGGTTATGTAATTGAATGTGTTAGAAATTCAAGAGCGTCGGGAAATGACGAATGGTCTGCCGACTGGGAAGTCGGCGACACAGCAGGTTTGGAAACCTGCGCTACTATGGATGCAGTGGCAAACTGGGAATGGTATAAGCGGTGGCGAGCGATCATGATGGTGGTGCGGCCATAATCTGGCTGAATCGCTCGTCGGCGGCTTCGGCGATTTTGGCGAGGAGATTCCGTTTTTCGAGGTGCAGTTCGTCGGAGTTGGCCTTGGGGATGAAATAAAATTGAATCTTCAAACCAGAGTCAAACTCATGGTTGTCATGCGTCAGACCGGGCGGAACAGTTTGGGAAGTGTCCCGTTCGAGAAACCACTGGTACTGGATGGCTTGGGCGTTTGGCGCGGGGTTGGGCAGAGTGATGCGGACCCCGGCTTTGCCGTATTCCTGGCACGCCCCCTGCAATAGGTCAATGATCTGGCGTTGGTTTTCGGCGATGGCGATTTTGCACTTGGCAAACTCGGCATAATGGTTCAGCGCCTTGAATTTCATCCGTTCCGGGCTATTCAACAGCGCGACCATGGTTTTCCAGTAACCCAAAGTGCGCAGCCCGGTATAGCTCACAAAAAAGACGCCGACCAAACCGATGGCAATCCCGAGGCTGTTTTGAAAAACGCTCACCAAAGCCAGGAGGCTGAACAGCGCGCATACCAGGTAAATCGCGAAGGCGGATTGCCGATGCGTCAACCCCAGATGCAACAGGCGATGATGGATGTGGCCGGCGTCGGCGGAGAACATGGATTTGCCCCGGATTGCCCGGCGGGTCATGGAGAGAAGGGTGTCGGCGATGGGATAGCCCAGGACCAGAACGGGAATGAGCATGGAGGTGGCCATGATCCCCTTTTGGGCGGTGATCATGGAAGACACCGCCAGGGTCATGCCGAGAAACAGACTGCCGGTGTCGCCCAGGAACACCCGGGCCGGATTGGTGTTGTAGGGGAGAAAACCGAGACAAGCGCCGGTGAGCGCCGTGAGCAGCACGGCGGCGACGACATTCCCATGGATAATGGCAATCAAGGCATTTGTGCCGGCGGCAAACAGAGCCACACCTACCGCCAAACCGTCGAGTCCATCCACCAGGTTGATGGCGTTGGTAATGCCGATGATCCAAATTATGGAGAGAAGCGGGCCAATAAAATCCAGCGGCACGGTTCCGAGGCCGGGGATGGTAATATTGGAGAAACGCACACCACTCAGGACGAGCGCCACCGCGATCGGCAACTGGATGAGAAATTTCTTCCGGGCATTCAGGCCGCGAATGTCATCCACCACCCCGACGAGGAGCATTATGAAACCGCTGAGTAGGATCAGGAGCACCAGACGCCCTTGCGCAAAGAGGTTGGAGTTGACCAGATTCGAGTGAAAACTCAGGGCGTAAACGGGCAACCACATGCCGACGGCCACGGCCAAGCCGCCGAGCAACGGCACGGCTTGTTGGTGAATTTTACGGTTGCCGGGGTGATCCACGATGTCCAGCCATTTGGCCAACCAGATGACCAAAGGCGTCAAAACCAGTGATACGACACCGGCCATGATGAAGACTACCCAATAGGTTTTATAAAAAGCCATCTTGTTCGTGAGAGACTAGCGTGTAACGGATGAGGGGGCAAGGGAAAAGCAAACTTGAAACCAGAAACCTGAAACTTGAAAATGGGAACCCGATTATGCAGAAAAATGAACCGGCAGAAAAATGGGAAGCCGAAGCCGGACATGGCAAAAATATTATCTGGCATAAAAATTGGGAACAACACCTGAAACCTGAAAATGGAAACAGCGTCATTTTTTACCACTGATTGACACGGATTAGCACAGATTAACAAAAACTGAAACCTGAAACGTTTTACCGGTTTTTACCGGTTTTTACCGGGAACCGGTCAACCTTGCCAGGCATGTGTGCTAATGACGAATTCCTCCATGGGGATGTCGCGGGTGGTTTCGGAGAAATTCAGGGGGCCAACCTGCTGGTTGATTTCGGCACGCAAGCGGGCAGCGATGTCGTGCAGGCGAGAGGCCGGGATTTCCTCCAGGTCGCGTTTTTCGATTTCCTCCTCCAAACGCTTGAGCTGGCGGGCGAGGGCTTCCCAACGCTGATGACGCTGGCCGAAAATACGCTCCGCCATCGCTTCGGTCTCGGTGGCGCGGAGGTTTTGAATCTCGAATTGATATTGGCGGCTCCACTTGATGAGGGTGGGCTTGGAAATGCCAAGCTGCACCACGATGTTATTGAAGCTCATGCCCTGAGAGCGCATGAGAATAAAACGGGCAATGTTTTCCTGGTCGGTCATAATCGTGCTTTCCGTCCGGTTACGCATGGTGAACCGGAACTCATATGCAGGATGATACCATCGGTTCCTGCTCCGATATTACGGAAAAAGAATAACACAAGACCAGGAGGCGCCAAAACGAATAGTGGGAGAGTAGTGGAGGGATAGTGGAGTGTTTATTAGGAATAGTAAAATAAAGGCTGAAAATGGAAACCCGATTTTGCAGAAAAATGGGAAGCTGGACATGGCAAAAATATTATCTGGCATAAAAATTGGGAAGCCGATCTTGCAGAAAAATGAAACGGCAGAAAAATGGGAACTAATGCATGAAAACTTGAAACCTGAAACTTGAAACTTGAAAACAAATACAAAAGGGTGTGTGACCGGAGAGTAACTTTGTTCAAGCGGCGATTTGGAGTTTGAGG
>JBAXGN010000317.1 GCA_037139415.1 Verrucomicrobiota bacterium
TCGGGGAGATTAAGAACCGGATTCAGAGCGGCTACAACCTGCGCGAAATCATTGACCACATTGACGAACTGCGCTTCCGCTCTCAGACCGAAAAACACGAGCTATCCCACCTCTACGAGGCCAAGATCAAGAACATGGGCAACGCTGGGCGCAACGGTGGCGAATATTATACCCCGCGCCCCCTCATTCGCGCCATGGTCCGCGTGGTGCAACCCAGGATCGGCGAGCGCATCTACGACGGTGCGGTTGGGTCGGCTGGTTTCTTGTGCGAATCGTTCGATTACCTGAAAGAAACGTACCCCAAGCGCACCACCGCCCAGGATCGCATCCTCCAGGAACGCACCTTCTACGGGAAGGAGAAGAAATCCCTCGCCTACGTCATCGCCATCATGAACCTGATCCTGCATGGCATCGAGGCTCCCAACATCATCCACACCAATACCCTTACCGAGAACCTCGCCGATATTCAGGAAAAAGACCGCGTGGACGTCGTCATGGCCAATCCCCCCTTCGGCGGTAAGGAACGCCCGGAGGTCCAGCAGAATTTCCCCATCCGCACCGGCGAGACCGCGTTTCTATTTCTCCAGCACTTCATCAAAATCCTGAAAGCGGGAGGGCGCGGTGGCATTGTCATTAAGAACACCTTCCTGTCCAATACCGATAACGCCTCCGTCAGCCTCCGCAAACTCCTGCTGGAAACCTGCAACCTGCACACCGTCCTCGATTGCCCCGGCGGCACGTTCCAAGGTGCCGGTGTAAAAACGGTCGTGTTGTTTTTTGAAAAAGGTGCACCCACCCGCAAAACCTGGTACTACCAGCTCGACCCCGGCCGCAACCTCGGCAAAACCAACCCGCTCAACGACGACGACCTCGCCGAGTTCGTGAAACTGCAAAAGACCTTTGCCGACTCCCCCAAAAGCTGGACCGTGGATGCCAAAACCATAGACCAAACCACTTTTGACCTTTCGGTAAAAAATCCCGACGGCGGCGAGGAAATCACCCACCGTACCCCCAAGGCCATTATGGAGGAAATTGCGGCCCTGGATGCTGAGAGCGCCGAGGTGCTGAAAAATATTAAGAGGCTGTTATGAAAGTACTGCCTGTTCAATTTGAACAACATGCCATTCGTCGTATTTATGACGAGAAGACCGGGACATGGTGGTTTTCGGTCGTGGACATCATTCAAGTGCTCACGCAGCAGCCGGATTATCAAACGGCAAGAAAGTACTGGAATAAGCTTAAAGAGCGCTTGAAAAAGGAGGGGAGTCAGTCGGTGACAACCTGTCACCAACTGAAATTACCCGCCGCCGACCAAGGTAAAGCCCTTCAATGGCCAACGAATAAAGGACCATTGACCATGGCTACCATACCCAAGACATTCCATTACTCCCATGCTTCCCATTCTTCCCATACCGCCTATAGCCCAAGCGCTGGAAAATATCCCGGTGGCACCTCCTCATACAGCCTATCAATTGAAAGCGGGGGGCTGCTATGAAGAAAGGGTGGCAAACCAGTACACTGGGTGACACCTGTGAGATGTACCAGCCAAAGACTATCTCGGGAAAAGAGATGGTCGCGGACGGGGCGTACCCTGTCTATGGTGCGAACGGCGTCATTGGCCGTTACAACCAGTTCAATCACGAAGAGCCTCAGCTTCTTATTACCTGTCGAGGCGCAACGTGTGGATCGGTTAACATTTCTGCGCCAAGATCATGGGTCACAGGGAATGCGATGGTGGTGCGGCCCAAGGACGGATCAATCGAGATGCGTTTCTTGGAATACCTCTTTCGCGGTGGAATCGACATTTCAAAGGCCATCACAGGTGCTGCCCAGCCTCAGATAACACGGACAAACCTTGCCCCACTAGCAATCTGTTACCCGGTTTCACTCCCCGAGCAGCAGCGGATCGTCGGCATCCTGGACGAAGCCTTTGCGGGCCTCGCCACCGCCCGAGCCAACGCCGAAAAGAACCTCCAAAACGCCCGCGCCCTCTTCGAAAGCCACCTCCAATCCGTCTTTACCCGGCGAGCGGATGATGTGCCGCTATCAGAACTCGCCAGCGATGTGACCGATGGGGACCATTCGCCGCCCCCAAAAGCACCAACCGGCGTCCCCTTTATCACGATTTCGGACATCGTGAAGCGCACGCGTGAGATCGATTTTGGCAATACTTTCACGGTACCCGCAGAGTATTTTCGGAATCTGAAGCCGAACAAGAAGCCGAGAGTTGGCGACATTCTCTATACTGTCACCGGCGCGACGCTTGGAATTCCTGTGCTCGTCAGAGAGCAGCGGGACTTCTGCTTCCAACGGCATATCGGGTTGGTTCGCCCCAAGCCCGACACAGACAGCGCGTGGCTTACCTATGCATTGCTCTCGCCGCAGGTATTCAGGCAGGCGACGATTGGTTCCACGGGCACCGCACAAAAGACAGTGTCGCTAAGCGTCCTCCGGGGATTAACAGTCCCGAAATTGGCTCTACCAGAACAAAAGCGCATCGCGGCTCGCCTTGATTCCCTCGCCGCCGATACCCAACGCCTCGCCTCAATCTACTCGCGTAAACTCGCGGCCCTTGAGGCATTGAAAAAATCCCTACTGCACCAAGCCTTCATCGGAGATTTGTAATCTTATCCGAACCTGTTAACGTAACCAAAAAAAACATGAACACTGGAAACTCAAATCAAAAAGTCATCTGCGAAACCATCGCCGAGGTCTTTCCTTCTGAATTCGAAATTGCTGGAGAGGCCGATTATGTGGTCGAGTGCCTTCGGGGTGTAGAGAAGAAAGATCTCCCTAACAAGACGGGCCTCAGGTTTGATGCGAGCGCGGTGAACGCTTTCATCGCCACGCTCGTGCCGGTTGTTATTGCCGGCCTGCAGTACCTGGAAGCCTGCAAGAAGGACGGCAACGAAACCCGGGAGATTGTTTCTCGGAGCGAAGAGATCGAGAAAGTGTTGCTGCAGAAGGCAGAGGAGCTTGGCTGCCGCATCGCGAAGCCGAAGGTGGCAGAACTGGCCAAGGCCATTGCCAAACGGGTGAAGTGAATCCGTCCTACATCATCATTTTTTCACCGCTGCTGATCAACGCATTCCATCCTTGGAATGGGTTTGGGTCCATGGTTGGCGTGTTGGGAGGGGTCCTGCTGATCCACTTCTCGGTGGACTCGGTCGCCACCGGTGTTTCGTCTCTGGCTTCGATCCGGGGCGCACTGGAAACCGCGATGGCGATCTCCAAAGGGTCACCGCCTCAAAAAATCGCCTTGCCAGAAGGCGCGCCGGAAAACTTAAAGCATATCCTTCTGAACCCAATTGCCATGAAGCGACTTCCGGTTGCGACGGAAAGTGAAGAACCCAAGGATGTGCGCGAACTGGTGGTGCAAATCTGGGAAACTGGAGAACCGTCGTTTCGACAGTCACTGCCGGTTGCGTTTCCGAACACGTTTGGGATTTCATACATCTTCATGGGACGAAAAATGGCGCAGTCGCTGAAGAAATTCACGCTCTGGCACGAATATTCGCATGTTACCTACGGCGGCGCAGCGACCGCAGTTTATACGACGGTGATTCCGGTGATTGCCCTGATACACTATGGCTATTTGGCGGGAGTTTATGACTTGCGTCTGCTTTGGTTTGGCGGCGTAGTCGTGGTGGCTTCCGGAATCTGGGGCTTTATCAAGCCGGAGATTGTTGCCGACGTGCTGGCGGTGGCAACACTGACTTCGGAAGAGCGAGGCCATGTGGCCAAGACCTTCCAGACAATTGCCCGTTACTCCAATGGCGCAACCAAGATCATCGCACTTTTCCGGTCATGGATGGCACGAAGGAAGGTTGAACCGCATTCGGGCTGGATCTTCCATGCTGAAATTGTAAGCAGCATGGTGTTGCTTGCGGTTTATCTCATATTTGTGCGCCCTGCTACCGCCGTGAATTTCAGCGGAGGAACGGTTTTTCTCGTTGGCTTATTAGCCTTGTTGATTACTTGGATTCCTCGCGACCGATTGGCTCGATCACAATTGAGGTACTCACATACCATGTCTGAACTCACCAAGGGGTGGACAAATAAAGCAACTATCGCCGGATCATGAACGAAGCTGAAACCAGAGCCGAGCACATTGATCCCGCGTTGAAGGCGGCGGGCTGGGGCGTGGTCGAGGGCAGTAAGATTCTGCGTGAATATGCCATAACGTTAGGCCGCATCGAAGGTCATGGGCGGCGCGGTAAACCGTTGATCGCTGATTACGTTCTGGTCTATCGCAACCGCAAGATAGCCGTCATCGAAGCCAAAGCATGGGACGAGGAAGTCACTGAAGGCGTTGCCCAAGCCAAGAACTACGCGACGAAGATGTCCATCCGCTTTGCCTACGCCACCAACGGCCAAGGCATCTACCAGGTGGACATGTCCCCTGAGTCCCATTCGTCTCATCCCCCGGAAGGCACAATTGCTGCTTATCCGACTCCAGACCAACTATTGGCCATGACCTTCGCCGAAGCGGACGCCTGGCGCGACCGTTTCGCCGCCATCCCGTTTGAGGACAGGGGCGGCACGCACCCCAGCCGCTACTACCAAGACACCTCCGTCGAGCGCGTATTGCAGGCCATCA
>JBAXGN010000318.1 GCA_037139415.1 Verrucomicrobiota bacterium
CTTTATTCAAAAACCTGCAAAAAATCCGCATTGTTAAGTCCGACAGGCTGCTAGCAGCGAGGAAAGAGGTGAGGGGGTATGAAACCCTGGGAATTTCCCCACTGTCAAAATTCCCTGCGGCACGATATTTGAGTAGCCCCAGGTACTCCCGCGCTCACTCCAGTGACCGGGACAAATCCAAAGCGGTGTCGCCCGCCGCCCCATTTTCCCCCGCCGGTTGCCACCGCACTCCAACTTTTCCCGCGCCGCCGTCCCACCGCCTGAAGACGGGACTCCCTGCCCGGAATCGGTCGTCTGTCTGTCTATTTGCCCTAGCTCGTTGCGTGGTTATAATTGCGTCTTTATCGTATTTTGATTCGGAATTTTTAACGATACTGATACGTAATCGTATATTTTGTCATCGGCCGCGAGGCAGTTAAATTGCGCGCTTAAAGCAATTCCCCCCGACCAATGCCCAGCTCGGAAACAACACGATTGGGCCGCGCAAGTCATCTCTTAATGAGTTTAAGAGCGAACCACCACGCGCTGCGTCGGCCTCCGTTCCGGTTTGCCCGCTGGCGGCGGACACCATCACCAAGTCCGTCGCCTATTCGTTACCATGATATCATCAATTGTAACTATGGATACACCGGCGACCGTGATACAAGGTGCGCACGAGTTTCAGATTTGCATGGGACGACTTGGTCGTAGTGGCAGTGTTTGCCATTACTCGCCTGATCCCGCAATCCGTCTGAAACCTGAATCCCGAGTTCCCGGCCCTGTGCCAGACCTTGGGAGGTCGTGAAACCCAGTTGAGACCGAACAAAAATTTATGCAACGATATTTTGCCGATACCCAAAAATCTGCATCGCTGGTCGCTTTGGCGTCCACAGTATTCCTGGGGCTGCGTTGATGAAGCCCGAGCGGATCGGCAACGGCACTTTGGCCAACTTCTGAAAGTGTATTTTACATTTAACCAACAACAACAAGAACAACCATGAAATCCTCACGCAACAATAGTCACATTCACATCCGGTTCGCGGCGCTAACCTTGGCACTTATTCTAGGCTTGGGTGCCAGAGTGCTGGAGGCCGGGACGACGAACACGATTGGCTCCACAACCCTGAACTCCGGTTCGACGCTCACCATCGCGTCCGGTAATGGGACGATCTGCACCGGCACCTTGCAGTTTGCTGCAGGAACCTCGGCTGCGTATGTCGCCGTTAACGGACCAGGGACGCTGATACTGGGAGCTACGGGCAATAGCGCGACCATACCGGACATCCATTTTAACTACGACGATGTGCACAACAGCACTGCGAACTGGGGTTGCAGCGTTAATGCCCCAGTGAACATCGGCACGGTGCAACGTTTCATCCATGGCAAGACCAACCACGCTTCGGTGGATCAATACGGAGTTTCCAATACGGAGTGCATGTTCAACGGCATCATCTCCGGTTCCGGCGGCTTGACGTTTATTGCCCAGGATTCCTTTACTGGGAGCAACCCCATGGAAGTTCCTTTCGCCCTCAATGCCGCCAATACCTTCACCGGACCGGTGGAAATCCAGCGCGGCTCGGTTTATCTCGGCGTCGCCAACGCTTTCCCTTCCGGGAACGTGTTGCGGTTCAACGTGGCGGCGGGGAACTTCGGAAAATTTTTCCTTTATGGACGGAACGCCACTATTTCAGACCTGTCTTCCACCGGTGGGGGCAATGCCTTGATTGCCAATGGCAACCGGAATCCCAGTTCCATCGCGGCAGCGACGCTGACCATCACCCAGAATAATCCGGGGACTTACGCTGGGACCATTATTAATACCAATGTGGAGTATGCCAAGACGGGCGGCGCCACCGCCACAATTTTGAATCTGATCAAACAAGGGTCGGCGGCGCTGACGTTGACCGGAACGAATAGTTTCACCGGTACAATGGCAGTGAACGCCGGCAAGCTCTACATGAATACGAAGTCCACTGGCGGCGGGGCGGTGACAGTGGCCAACGGGGCCACACTCGGCGGCAGCGGAGCGATCAGTGCCACGATCACGGTGGCGAACGGCGGTGCGTTGGAAGCGGGCGATGGCACTGGCATTGGCACGCTGACGCTCAAAGGCTTGACCTTGGGTAGTGCGTCCACGGATACCTCGACCATATATGTGACCCGCAACAGCACCCCGGGCATTATCGCGGTGACGAATAACAACGGGTTGACGGTGAATTCAGGGGCCAGTAAGGTGACCATCAATGTGGGGGGGACTGCACCGGCGGTCGGGCAGTACCCTTTGATTACCTATGCCGGTACGCTGGGTGGGACCGGTTTTAGTGCGTTCAAGCTTGGCACGTTGCCGCCCCGGGTCACGGCCGCCTTGGTCAACAACACGGCGAATCACTCGATTGACTTGAATGTGACGGCGGTGGATTTCCCGAGGTGGAGCGGCGCGTTGAGCACGGAATGGAGCGTCAATACCTTGGCCGCCCCAAAGAATTGGGTGCTGAATTCCGATGGTAGCACCCAACTGGATTTTCAGGGCGGTGACACGGTTATGTTTACCGACGCGGCCGCAGGAACGACGGTGGATGTAAGCGTGGCGGATGTGATTCCAGGTGGGGTGACGTTCAACAACACCACCCAAAACTTCTCCCTGACGGGAGTTAAAGCAATCGCGGGGACGGCTGGTTTGACGAAGACCGGCACCGGCACGCTGACCATTCTCAACAACAACACGTATGGCGGGGCAACCACCATCTCCGGTGGCACCGTGCAGGTGGGTAATGGCGGCACGGCAGGGTCGCTGGGGACCGGGGCAGTGACCGACAATGGCGCGTTGGTGCTCAATCGCAGCGATGCCGTGTCGGTTTCGGGCCTTTCCGGCAGTGGTAACCTCCAGCAGAACGGGTCAGGCACGTTGAGTCTTCTTGGCAGTGATTCTCATACCGGTGGGACATTGATTTCCGCGGGCATTCTCCAAGTGGGCAACGGCGGCGCGGTGACCGCTTTTGGAAATGGGCCAATCACCAACAACAGCGCCCTGGTATTCAACAGCAGCAGTACGATCAGTGTTGCGGGCGTTATCTGTGGCACCGGCTCGGTAACCAACGCTTCGGCGGGCACAGTGAACCTGAATGCGACCAATATGTATTCCGGCGGCACCACGATTCGTGGTGGTGGCACAGTGAATCTTGGCACTGCCTTCGCGCTGGGTTCGGGAGATGTGACGATCAGTTCCGGCGCGCTTAATTTCCCTTTCCCCAGCGGCAGTAGCAACGTGGTAGCCAATAATATTTCCCTGCCGTTAATTGGCACGCAGGAATTCATCATTCAGGGGCCATCCTCACCAACGACGGTGCGTCTGACCGGAGTTCTTAGCGGCGGCGCTGCCGGGCAGAGTTACCGGCTCGTGGATTCGAATGTCGGGCTTAACCATAATGACATTCTGATTCTCGACAACCCCAACAACAGTTTTCAAGGCATCATTAACATGTGGCGCGGCACGCTGGGTATTACCAGCGACGGCGCCCTAGGCGATGCCAACAACGCGATCTTCATTGATGTTGGTAACGGCAACGGCGGTCTGCGGTTCGACGCAAATAACCTCGTGCTTGGTTCAGTTCGCACGATTACCCTGAACGGCACCGAGGTGATCAATCCCCAAGGTTATACCGCGACGCTTAGCGGTCCGCTGGTCATTTCCGGCCAACTCGTAAAAACAAACAGTGGCACGCTCATTCTGGCCGGCTCGACCACTGGCGCTGGGGTGGTAAATGTCACGGATGGTACGCTGCAAATTGGCAACGGTGGGACCACGGGTACCTTGGGCGGCGGTTCCGTCATGCTGGCGAAGAGCAGTTCCGTTCTAGTGTTCAACCGGAGTGACGCCCTGACGGTGGCCAACGCCATCGGCGGCCCCGGCTCGGTAGTTCAAAACGGGCCCGGTTCGGTCACTCTCACCGGTGCCATTACCAACACGGGTTCCATCACGGTTAACGCCGGCAGCCTGGTGGTGAATGGAACGCTGACGGCCAGCAGCGGCGTCACCGTGGTGAGCAACGCGACCTTGTCCGGTAGCGGCACGATTGCGAGTCCGATTAATCTCAGCGGCGCGATTGCGCCCGGCGCTGGCGGCGTGGGTTCCTTTAGCACGGGTCCGCAAGCCTGGAATGGGGGCGGCAGTTATGTGTGGGAGCTTACCAACAAGAACAGCACGCCTGGCGTCGGTTGGGATTTGCTTAATGTGACCGGCGGCATCAATCTCCAAGCCGCCGCGACGAATCCGTTCACGATCAAAATCCTGCCGGTCGGGCCGGTTGATTTCAGCCATGATACGACGGGAACCTTCACGCTGGCGGCGTTGAGCGGCACGGTGACCAACTTTGATACCAATGCGTTTATCGTGGATGCGAGCGCGTTAGCCTCGGGTTTGGGAGCAGGCCGTTTCTTTCTGAGCACCAATGCCGGTGCATTGGTACTTAATTTCACCGCTGTGCAGCCGCCCGCGATTACTTCGCTGGGCATTTCCAGCACCAATGTGCTGGTGAACGGCATGGTGCGGATCGTGGTGCAGGCCACAG
>JBAXGN010000319.1 GCA_037139415.1 Verrucomicrobiota bacterium
ATACCTGTTTCTACAGGCGGTTTAATTTTGGGTTATTCTCCGGTCACACACCCCCGAACCATCCGGCAAATTACCGGTGAGCTGAACCGTGTTGGGCGATTTGATGGTGGCGATAGCGGCACCGTATCCCAGCGCCGCACTGGGGGCATAACTTAGGGTGTAGTTGCCAACGAGGGAAGCCGAATTGCCGGTGGCCAGCGTCGCCAATTTCGGCATCGCCAGCGCTTGGGCGGCCCAACTCGGCTCACTCACCGAGCCGGTAATACTGCGCATGACCGAATCCTGCGGATCAATGTTCAGTGATACATATAGCACAGGTTTGCCTGGACGCATCACAACCACCGTAGCCTCACCGCGAATATTAAACGCGCCGCTGATGGCGATGGTTGTTCCCCGGTTTTGCAATTGCCCGGTGAAGGCTCCTTTGTCGGTGATCGTCACCTTGATGGTGCCGGCATTCGAGATGGTCACTGGACTTTGCGAATCTGGCAGATACAACCCAGAATAGTCACCCTTGAAGGCCGGCCAGGGGTTCGGCACAAATGTTGCCGTGATGAAGGTTCCTTGTTGATTCGTAAACAAATAGGGAGATTTGGCGGATAACTCATGGCCTGCGTTATCCGTCCAGTTGGAGAGAATCTGGCCAGGGCCAGGAACCGCCGTGAGCGTCACCTTGCTACCGATTTTAATGGCCTGACCATTGGCAGCCCCCGTGACTTTGCCATTGCCGATGACTTGCAACTGCAAGGGTGCCGACTGTGCCAGCGCCAGCAAGGCGGAACAGAAGAGGGAAAGGGTTACGGTGAGTAGCCGAGCCTGATTCGTTTGTTTCTGAAACATAAAATTATTCGACTTAATTTCGTATCAAGACGCTGGCATCTTGCACACCACCTTGCATTTCGTCAAATCATAATCGGGTTGATTCGCCGGAAACACACACGCATGACGCCATGCTGTTAATTTTAAAAGATGAACAAGCTGCGCCGAATGCAAATATCGTTGAGGTTGCAACTCGTCCGGTCCCGCTATTTGAGCGTCGAAAAATCCGTCGCCTTCATGAACACGGACACCACCCCGTTGCTGGCCTGGGTCAGCGAGCCGCCGGCTGCCTGCTCCGAAGCCGCTTTGACTTTCACCCATTCCGGATCGGCACGGAAATTCTTGAACGACTCGGCAGCAGCCTCTTTGCTTTGATGCGCCAGGATGTAAATCAGGGTGTCGTCCGCGCCCTTGTTCTTATCCATCGGTGTCCAATAACCGACGTTGGTGATGCCGTGTTTTTCAAATAACTTGACGGTGTGATCGCGGAACCGGGCCAGCAGGTTCGGCAGGTTGTTGGGGGTACACTTGTAGGTGCGCAGTTCAAACGTGCGCGGGGTTGCGTCACCCGACGGCTTGATTTCCGGCGAGAAATCCGTCGCCTGCAGAAACACGCTTTCCGCCTTCGCCACAATTTTGCCATCCGCCTCGGACGCTTTACGCGCGGCGGCCCAATCCGGATCGGCGCCGAACGCCTTCCACATCTTTTCCCGTTCCTCGCGGCTGGGGAAGGCGAGGATATAGATCAACTTGTTGTCCGGGTTTTCCAGCGGAATCCAGTAACCGATGTTCACCATGCCGTGCTTCGCGAACAGCTTGCAGGTGTGATCCCGGAACCGGGCCTGAAGGGCATCCAGCCTGCCCGGCGCAGCATAATACGTCCGCATTTCATAGCACCGGGTATCCTTGCCAGCGGGCACATCTGCGGCAGTCAGGGTGATCGCTAGAGACAACAGCCCCAGCGCCATGGTGGAAAACAATGATTTCATGTGGCAAAATTACTTTGCTGGCAACGCCCAGACTTCCACTTCGGTATATTCATTGAGCGCGCTATCGGTGCTGCCCCGGCTGTACAGCCGCACATACCGCGCCGTCACCCCCTTGACTTCGATCAGCTTGCCTTCATACCCCTCGAAGTACTCGCGGTCGGTGCCAATGCCCAGGCCGGAGGAATTATCCTGGTCGTTGTTGAAGATCGTGCGCACGTTATCAATAAAATCCTCATCATCGGCCACTTGCACCACCACATCCCGGTAAATCTTCGGGGTGTCGTGGGCGTGCCAGAGGAGTAGAGCGTGGATTTCAAATTTCTCCGCCAAGTCAATCTGCACGTACTGGGTGCCCTTGCGCATGATGAGCACGGAACTTTCGGTGGCTTCCTTGTTGCCATCGGTCACCAGTTCCGGGGCGCCGGTCATGGGCGATTTGTCGCTAGCCGTGACCTTCTTGTTCAGCGCCACGTTTTTGCAGCCCTTGGGTGCCAGGAACGTCGGACGCGGTTTTCCGCTGGGTTTTTCCGCCGTGGAATCCTTGGGGATGTCGCCCGGGGTGCCTTTAAAGGCGGGCATGGGGAGTTTCAAGGGCAGCGGTTCGAGATCGGCAGCCGTCAGGCTCAGGTTCGAGCAAACCAAACCGCCGGCCAGCAGCGCTGCCGCCATCAATTTTGTAGCATTCTTGTGCAACATATCTTTCATCGTCGTGATCATGGAACGTCTTTATGTCGGCAAACCGCCGCCGGGTCAATCATCTTCCGTTACCCCAAGCGATTCTGTGCCGCAAGTTTTGGACGCGCGCTGCCGGAAAAAATTCACCCGGATGCGTTCGCGAAGCTCCCGCCCGCTAATGAATATAATTCAAAGCGCCGGATAGCACGGCTGCGACGGCACCGATGATCGTGATGTCGGCCGCCACCGCCAGCGGGGTAAGCAAGACGCGGTAAGTCCATTCCATTTGATCTGGATACACCGGCAAGTCATGGTTGGTCGCGGGTTGGCCCGGACGCACCAAGGCGAAACCCACCGGGTTGGTGACCAGCAACGCATACGGATACTGATTGGTACCGGGAATATGGGTGTTGGTGTGCGAAAATATCGGGATTTCCACCAGAGCGGCGGTGGCTGGTTTCACAAACTTCGGTTTCCTGGCTCCCTGATTCTCAAACAAATAATAAGCGCGCGGACGGATGCGGTCGCTGGAATCACGCATCTCATCGTACTGCACCAATACGTCCTGGCGCGCTGCCGCGTTGAACAAGCGCAGATTCGGGTTCCGTGTCGGTTCGCAAAAGTTGCTTTCCTTCCACAGCGCCTCGGTCACGCATCCGCTGGACAGCAATGCCAGCCCCAGCAGCAGAAATGAACGCATTGCAGCTTTCATGGTCAGCCTGATCATTGTTGATACTATGCACCGGATGCCCCACCAATGCAAACGTTCCATCCACATCGTCGCCGCCGCCGTCAATCGGCGCAGATAGGGCCCCTGACTGCCATCCGTCCTATTTTACCTCGTTCAATTTGCAATGCTTGGCCCCTTCTCCCATAGTTCGGTTTCATTCCGCATTCGTATGTTTCTTCTCACACTCTCCGCCGTTTGAAAAATGCCTCCAGGCTGGCGCGCGAAACCGCCGGGCTGGCATTCGGTGTCATGTTTCCAGTCACTTGTCGTGGACACCTTTAACAGCCTTCATTGGGTTGGAATTAGTTGGAACTGGCTGGAATAAAGAGAGATGCAAAACCTAGAGAGGCTGTTTTTCGTGCCTTTTTACTTGTCGCGGGTTTTCAAAATCGTCATTTGCAAGTCCTTGATTACCAAGACACCACGACAAGTGACCGGTGGCATCACTTTAACATTAAAGTTGAAATGGCTAGAATTGACCACTTTGGAGGATTTTGCAGTTTTGAGTTTTTTACATTAGGAAAAATTATCATCGCGGAGGGTCTGCGGGTGCTTGGCCAGGCTAACGCGGGACTTCCGCGCCTTCTGTAAATACCTAGGTTCCATTTTCTGAAAATCGAAACTTTTGGAAGATCTTCTCACCATATCGCCCAACTCCGCTTCCGAAACTGGTGGCAATTCCTGAACTTTGCCACCCGGATGTACTGCGAACGCCTGATAGGTTGTCATGCTCACAGCTATGCTGAAATCTTGAACAATTAATCCTGATTAGGCATATCCTGTATTTTTTGACCAGGCTTTAATTCGCGGTACCAGCGTCCCTTTTCGTCCTGTTTCCATCCCCATTTGCGCCGCTCCGATTCATTCGATGGGCATGACGCAGCGTCAACTGGAACATCCCAGTCTGCCGTCACATTGCCATCGTATATCTTAGTCACAACCCAAAATCTACACAATAACTGGTTGTTTGTCGAATAAATCCCCCAATAATGCGCATCTCGCTTGCCGTGTGCGTACTACTGTAATATATTACCCGTGATGCTGGTGGGGCTAGTGGAAGCGCATTAAATCAGCAGTCGCGCCGTGGCCACTTAAACGGCGCGTTTTCATTTCCCCTGGCAAACAAAAGCCGCCCTGGATGGCCAGGGCGGCTGCTCATGGGATGGATGCCGGGTTAATGAGGGCGGGTGGATTCCCCTTTAGTGGCTGGATTTACCTCCAGAGCATGTGCGGCCATGCCGTCCAGATACCGGGATAGATCAAACCCTTCCGCCTCGGCGTATGCCT
>JBAXGN010000320.1 GCA_037139415.1 Verrucomicrobiota bacterium
TGCGGTTGCCGCTGCATTCCTCGCCACATATCATGGTTGCCAACGCGCTGCGCACGGATTGGCGCACCGTGCTGCCGCCAAAGCAATGTTCTTTCATCCTGGGTAACCCGCCGTTTGTGGGGAAGACTTATTTGACTGGCGAGCAGCGCATAGATATGCAAGCCGTTTGGGGAAGTGTTAAAGCTTGGGGCCTTTTGGATTTCGTATGCGCATGGTATTGGAAAGCCGCCGAATACATTCAAAAGACCAATACTCGTTGTGCATTTGTCTCTACGAATTCAATTTCACAAGGCGAACAACCGGGAGTGATGTGGCCCGAAATGTTTTATAAATGGAAGATTAAGATTCACTTTGCCCATCGCACATTTCCTTGGGAAAGTGAAGCGCGTGGTAAAGCGCATGTGCATGTCATAATCCTTGGCTTTGGGGCCACAGATGCAACAAATAAGCGCATCTATGACTACGACACTGACCTGGAACATCCATCAGTGAGCATCGTTTCAAATATCAGCCCCTATCTTGTTGGTGGCAATGATTTTGCGCTCCCATCTCGCACAGTGCCAATCTGCGCTGTGCCCGCCATTATTAATGGGTCAAAGCAGGTGGATGGTGGATTTCTGACGCTTAACCGCGCCGAAAAAGAGCAACTCTTAAAAAAGTATCCTGACCTAAAAGCATACATTCGCCCCTTCATCGGTTCAGAAGAATTTATTAACAGCGGCGAGCGATGGTGTCTCTGGTTAGTCGAGGCTCCACCGAAATTAATTCGGGAAAATGCCGAATTGTGGGCGCGAATCGAAGGGGTTCAGGCGTTCCGGCGAGCAAGTAAAAAGGAAAAGACCCGTGGCAGTGCAAAAAACCCCATGTTGTTCGGTGAAATTCGACCGGTGACAACGCCATTTCTTGCGATACCGGAAGTTTCCTCAGAGCGTCGCCAGTATATACCGGTGGGTTTCCTTTCCCCAGCCGTTATCCCGAGCAACAAAATCCAAGTTGTGCCCGATGCTACCATGTTTCATTTCGGTGTCATCTCTTCAACCATGCACATGGCTTGGATGCGCCAAGTAACTGGCCGTTTGGAAAGTCGTTACAGTTATTCGGCCAAGATTGTCTATAACAACTTCCCTTGGCCTTTATCACCCAGCACGGCACAGCGGGAAGCGATTGAAACGGCGGCACAGGCAGTGTTGAATGCACGGGCCAAATATTCCACGTCCACCCTTGCTGAACTTTATGATCCCGTCGCCATGCCTGCCGCACTGGCGAAAGCCCATACCGCCCTCGACCGCGCCGTGGATCGTTGTTATCGCAAAGAACCATTCGAATCAGATCGTCAGCGGGTGGAATATCTGTTCCAGCTTTACGAACAGATCACCGCGCCATTGGCCCCAATCGCCAAGCCAAAGCGTAGCGCCCGTCGTAAAGCCATCTACGGTGCGTATCCGTTTATCCCCGCGTCCATGACTAACCCTGTCCCAAACGCGGAGCAAGCCGCCGCCGAGGCCGGGCAGTGTTATTTTATCAGTGAAGAACCACCCCCTTATCGCACTAAAACCTGAGGCGAATTCTGTCTGTCTGTCTGCCCCCCCTTAGGCAGATAGACAGACAGACAGACAAAACCTAGTCCCGCCAGCGCAAAAGCCCGGCATCCTCGGTGAGGCGGGGACCAAATTTACCCTGGCCGCTGCAAGCCTGATAGGCCACTGCCCGGCAGCAGCGGGTTCGTTCCATCAACTCTTTCACCGCCTGGCGGCGGGCGATGTGCCGCCGGCCACCCTGGAATAACGTCTGCATATCCTCTTCCGTGACGCTGACCACATCGGTTTCACCAGCGGGGTCAAACTGCTCCCAGTCAAATTCCGGGCAGGCGGTGAATCCAGCCTCGCGGCGATGCCACGCGGAACGCGCCCCCAGTTCGCCGTTGTTGTTCTTGCAGCACGTCCACACCACCCGGTCGTCCTCCACTTCATCGCTGGCGGCCTGCATGACAAATACGCAGCGCGGCACCGAGGCCAGCACATAGCTGCCGGCCAGCGTGTTGAGCAGGCTGCGCCCGTTGGCGCGCTCGTTGACCGCCGGTTTGCGCGTGTGCGCCACCACCACGAGCGCCGGGGTATTCTCCCCGCTGGGGAGCGCCCGCCGCAACTGTTCAAAGGTTTCCAGGTAATCCCGCGCCCGGTCATCCCGCGCCGCGCTGTTCCACGGATCAAACACGATGACATCCGGGACGAACTCCTCGGCGGCGGCGCGCACGGCCGCCACAAACTCAGGCCGGTTAAAGGCCATGCCGAACGGTGGCGGGGAACAGATGCGGATATACTCGGAGACGTTTTCAACGCCGGGATGGCTGGTGGCCGTCAGTTGCTTGAATTCCCGGTGCAACCGGTGCAACCCGTTTTCATTCTGCAGGATCATGGTTTTGAAGCGGCGGTGGACGCGCAGCCCCAGCCAGGAATCGCCGGTGGCCCCGCTCCAGGCTAGCGCCACGGCGGCCCGGGATTTCCCCACCCCCGGCGCGCCGCCAATCACCATCACTTCGCCGCGCGTGGCGTGGAAATCCCCGATGAGACACAGATTCTCCGGCGGCTGGTAGGCCAGCAGATCCCCGGGAGAATACAGTTGCAGCCAGACCCGGTCGTCGGTGAGGCTCAGCAGGCGGTCAGCATGAATCCGGGCGTCCGCCACCAGGTCCGCCACGTTGACCGCTTCATTTTGCGCCAGGTCGGCCAACCTGCCGGCGAAGCCCAGGGCGGTGCGCCGGTGGGACTTCTCGCGCAGGATGCCCAGGAAATAATCGAAGTTGAGCGCGCTGGGGGTTTGCGCGGAGAGCGCACTGACATACGCCACGCCGCCAGCGGCATCCAGGGATTGGCGCTCCTTGAGCCACTGGTACAGGCTCGCGGTTTCCTGGGGTTGGCCCGCCTGCTGAAGGGCGCGCAGGGCGTTGAAGGCGCGGCGGTGGCGCAGGTCATAAAACAGGCCCTCCTCCAGGCGGGCCAGGAGCCGGACGGCGGCGGCAGGTTGCGAGGCGCAAAGGATGCAGCCCAAGGCGCCGGCCTCGGCCTCGGGGGCGTGAGGCGGCATGGCAGCCACAGGATGATTATTTAACGTATTCATAGTATTCATAATTCATTATATAAATACGGATACCGCCGACGGACCGGCCTGTCAAATACTATTTTACAAATTGTTAAATAAGTTTTAAAAGGATAACCCCTTGGACACCGGCCCGAATGAGCAGCGAGGTCCCCAAACTCCCACCGGAGCGCGGAACTCCGTCCCGCGTGGTTTGGGCTGCTTTCGCCGCCCACCCCGCTAAGGAATTAACCAGAGCTGCACCCGCGCCCCGGCGGACCGGAGGTCCGCGCTCCATCTTTGGCTTCCCAGGCGCGGGGGTGCGCGCCAAGGATCACCGCTACCGGCGGACGTCCGCTCGCAACGCCCACCCCTCCGTTACGGCAGCGCCACCCGCACGCGATTAAAGCGCACCGCTGCGGCGTTATTGGTATCGGTGAGGGACATGAGGCCGCCGGTGCCTGGAATATTCGATTGGCCCGGCACCACGTACCACACGGTGTTTTCCAGGTTCGTCGCCCAGCCCAGGGAATAGACCCGGTTCGACGAGGATTGGAAGGTCAGGGTCAGCGTCCCCAGCACCGGGTTGGCCACGGATTCGACATGGAAGACCGAGGCCGCGTTGGTGGGGTTGGTGTTGGCGATGTACTCTTTCCAGGCCGGTATGCCGTCCCCGTCGGTGTCGTTGGTTTCGGCGGCGCTAAAGTTATTGGTCCAGCCGAAGGAAGCCAGCCACCCGTGCGGGGTGCCGTTGGCCGCCTGGTCGGCGGCAAAGCTGGCGCTGATCGTGCCATCGGCCACCACGTTGCTCCAGGTGAAGCTGGTGACCGCACCGACGGAGACGCCGTTGGTAGTCACGTCGGCAACGTGGTAATAGGTGGCGGGTGTGAGGGTGAAGTTGGTTCTGCCGCCATTTGGCACCAGCACCGTGCCGGACGGGGTAACGACCCCGTTGGCGCCCGCCGTGACCGTGAGGAACCAGACGTTGCCCGCGCGGAAGCTGCCTTCCGCAGCCCAAGCTCCACCGGCCAGCGCGCTGTCAATCGCCTGCACGCTCCAGTAGTAATTGGTGCCGGGCAAGAGCCCCGCAATGTTCCAGTTCGTATTCTGGTTGACGTTGCCTAGGGCCGCCACCTTGCGGAAGCCGCTGGCGGTGTTGGCCAAGCCGGAAAACACGTCGTCCTTGCCGGGGCCGGTGCCGACGCGCAGGTTGTAGGTCAGCCCGGCGGCCGGCGTCTGGCTGTCGCCGGACGCGTTCCAGCTCAGCGTGGCCACGCTCCCGGACAACGTGGCGGAGAGGCCGCCCGGCGCGGTCGGCGCGGTGTTGGCCGCGCTACTGGTGGTATTCCGGTAGATGTAGGTCGCATCCGATTGCAGCATGGCGATGTCCAGCTTGCCGT
>JBAXGN010000321.1 GCA_037139415.1 Verrucomicrobiota bacterium
TGATGGCCTGCAATACGCGCTCGACGGAGGTGTCTTGGTAGTAGCGGCTGGGGTGTGTGCCACCCTTGTCCTCAAACGGGATGGCAGCGAAGCGGTCGCGCCAGGCGTCCGCTTTGGCGAAGGTCATGGACCAGAGTTGGTCGGGAGTGGGATAGGAGGGGACTTCGCCTTCGGGGGGATGGGAAGAATGGGACTCAGGGGACATATCCACCTGGTAGATGCCTTGGCCGTTGGTGGCGTAGGCGAAACGGATGGACATTTTGGCGGCGTAGTTCTTGGCTTGGGCGACGCCTTCTGTCAGTTCCTCGTCCCACGCTTTAGCTTCGATCACGGCAACCTTACGGTTGCGATAGACCAGAACGTAATCGGCGATCAACGGTTTGCCGCGCCGCCCATGGCCTTCAATGCGACCCAACGTGATGGCGTATTCGCGCAGGATTTTGCTGCCCTCGACGACGCCCCAGCCGGCCGCTTTCAAGGCAGGGTCAATGTGTTCAGCTCTGGTTTCGGATTCGTTCATAACGATTCCTTGCCATCCTCGGCAGTATGTCGGAAATCCCGACACACTGCTTTTTCATCGAGTTCACCGGTTTCAAAGATGTGTTTTAAATGTTCAGTGATGGTGCTCCGGCCCTTGTCGAAAAGTACGCTGATCAACTTTTGCGTCAACCAGACCGTTTCTTCTGCCACTCGCACTTCGATGCCGTCATCGCCCGCCTGCCGGGTGAAGATCAGGAACTCGGCGGTGCTGTTGCGAATTTGGAGTTTCTTCTCTTTGTTCATGGCTTTCTTCCAAATGCTGACACGATTGACCAGATTGACATCGCTGACGTTCCGGTCAGCGAAGTCACTACGGTCAACCAAGGCATAAATGTATCTTTCATGCGGGCCTTGTTCCTTTGCACTCGGGGAAGCCGGCGCAACCCCAGAACTCCCCTTTCGCGGATTTCCGGCGGCGCATGGGTTTGGCGCACTGCGGGCACACCGGAGCCGGTTCGGCATTCAGTCGCTCATCGCGAGCCTGGATTCGCCGGGCCGTCAACCGCTCGCTGAAACCACCGGTCTGTTCGAACGCCTCGCCTTGCGCTGCAATCTGGCTTTTGAGCATGTTCAGCGCACGCCCGATGATGATGAGCATCGCATTGGCGACTACCACCGGGTCTTCGGCGTCCAGCCAGCGGGCATACTTCCGCCGCTGCTGCAGCGCATGCTTGGCCGATTCATGGACCATGTCGTCGGTGAACGGCGCCTGGTCAAGCGAGACCTCGTTCACCGCCCGGGCTTCCGGAGCATGGCAAGACCACGGCAGCTCGCCCCGGTCCAGGATGAAGATCTCATAGTCGCCGCGCAATTCACTCAGGCTCGCCCGCCCCACGTCGGTGAGTTTCATCTCGGTGTCCTTCGAGGTGGACGAACGTTCCGAGCCCTCAATGATATTCTGCCGGCCGCTGCGCGCGGCCTGGGTCATCTGGTCGTATTGCCGGCCCTTGGGATCATAGAATTTCCCGGCGGCTTCCCGATGGTCCTGCGTCAGGAACCGGCGGCAAAAGCACAGCGTTTCGAGTTGGACGATGGTCGCCAACGTGAACGAGTGGAGCCTGCGGAACCCGCCGTGTTTGTCGAAAAGTTCAGCCATGGCCATATCCTCCCGTCATTCGGGTCAGCGGGGTCAAAATAGCAGGGTTCTGGTTCATCAAAGTTCTCCGGTGAAGGCTTGGTGCAGTAGTGATTTTTTCAAGGCCTCCAGGGCGGCGAGTTTGCGGGGGGCATGGAGTAACGCCGAAGGGGGACCGGATTGACCGGATTGACCGGATTGCAGGAGCGAGGGAATGGGCTTCAACGGGGTTGCAACAATCAGGTGGCGCAAGGGTGATGCAACCCCGATGGGGTTGGGGAAAATAATGGGGCGCGAGACCCAGGGTAGCTCGTGGCTCGCAACCCTGGGCTAACGGATGCAATCCCGTTGGGATTGAAATGGTGGTGGGCATCAGAGTTCTCCGGTGAAAGCTTGGTGGAGTAGTGATTTTTTCAATGCCTCCAGGGCGGCGAGTTTGCGCGTGTAGATGGCGGCGAGGCGTTGGGTTTCTTCTCGGACAGAGTCCATCGTTGATACAATGCGATGCTGTTCGTCGAGGCTCGGCAATGAAATTTCAAGACCCTGAATCATTCCCATTTTAAGAAATTTCGTTCCAGCACCAACGGATTGGGCTTTGAATTTCTTTAAACTCTTGAGCATTTGGAAGTACAGATACCTGTAAAGCACTCGCTTCTTTTCGTTCACCGTGATGACGTATGTTCGTTG
This sequence comes from Verrucomicrobiota bacterium, assembly GCA_037139415.1. Taxonomy (NCBI): domain Bacteria; kingdom Pseudomonadati; phylum Verrucomicrobiota; species Verrucomicrobiota bacterium. The sequence continues at coordinate 2,303 of JBAXGN010000321.1, forward strand.
GTAGGCGTTAAACTTTCCATTGTAGTGCTTTACATTGAAATCGCCAACGGCGTTGTTCCCAGCTAAAAGAATTGCTTCACAATCGAAGGCGTAATCATCAATGGCAAACACTTCTCTGGAACAAGTGAAGAAAGGATATTTGCCGCCTGCTACCGCCGCATTCGCATCTAGTTTTCCTGTTTTTATGTTCACTAAATTCCCGAGTAGCGCTTTTTCGGCCTGGTCGCTATGGAGGTGGCTTTCGAAGAGGGCGCGGGCGTTTTGGAGGTTCTTTTCGGCGTTGGCTCGGGCGGTGGCGAGGCCCGCAAAGGCTTCGTCCAGGATACCGACGATCCGCTGCTGTTCGGGGAGGGGGGGGAACGGAATTTCCAACCCAAGAACCTGCTCACGTGAGATTCCTGGTATTGCCGCGCCAGTAGATAGTGATTGAAAATGATCAAACGCCGAACTGAGAATCGCGTGGACGAATTTAGGGTCAGCTCCCGTTGCCCGCACTGCCATCAACTGGCGACTTATTGCGACTTCGTCTTGGTCGAGCAGGTTGATTTTGCCGACACCTGATCCTTTGACAGTAATCAGAACGTCACCACACTTCGCCTTGACCTTCGGATGTTCGGTCCATTTCGAGATAACAGGATTCAAAGGCCCGAAATCGGAAGGACCAGTTAGGTAACCCACGCCTCGAGACTCAGTGTTGTAATCTTTCGCATCGATGTGCTGGCCAGAAATAAGTTGGCACAACTGCCCCAGCGTCTTTGTCTGCCACCCTTTCTTCATAGTAGCCCCCGGATGTTCTCCAGCACCTCCGCACTCTCGGCATCCAAGGCGGCAATTTCTTCCATAATGGCCTTGGGGGTGCGATGGGTGATTTCCTCGCCGCCGTCGGGGTTTTTCACGGAGAGGTCAAAGGTCGTTTGGTCTATGGTTTTGGCGTCCACGCTCCAGCTTTTGGGGGAGTCGGCGAAGGTTTTTTGCAGTTTCACGAACTCGGCGAGGTCGTCGTCGTTGAGCGGGTTGGTTTTGCCGAGGTTGCGGCCGGGGTCGAGCTGGTAGTACCAGGTTTTGCGGGTGGGTGCACCTTTTTCAAAAAACAACACGACCGTTTTTACACCGGCACCTTGGAACGTGCCGCCGGGGCAATCGAGGACGGTGTGCAGGTTGCAGGTTTCCAGCAGGAGTTTGCGGAGGCTGACGGAGGCGTTATCGGTATTGGACAGGAAGGTGTTCTTAATGACAATGCCACCGCGCCCTCCCGCTTTCAGGATTTTGATGAAGTGCTGGAGAAATAGAAACGCGGTCTCGCCGGTGCGGATGGGGAAATTCTGCTGGACCTCCGGGCGTTCCTTACCGCCGAAGGGGGGATTGGCCATGACGACGTCCACGCGGTCTTTTTCCTGAATATCGGCGAGGTTCTCGGTAAGGGTATTGGTGTGGATGATGTTGGGAGCCTCGATGCCATGCAGGATCAGGTTCATGATGGCGATGACGTAGGCGAGGGATTTCTTCTCCTTCCCGTAGAAGGTGCGTTCCTGGAGGATGCGATCCTGGGCGGTGGTGCGCTTGGGATACGTTTCTTTCAGATAATCGAACGATTCACACAAGAACCCTGCCGACCCAACCGCACCGTCGTAGATGCGCTCACCGATCCTGGGCTGCACCACGCGGACCATGGCGCGGATAAGGGGGCGCGGGGTGTAATACTCGCCACCGTTGCGGCCGGCGTTGCCCATGTTCTTGATTTTGGCCTCGTAGAGGTGGGATAGCTCGTGTTTTTCGGTCTGCGAACGGAATCGGAGTTCGTCAATGTGATCAATGATTTCGCGCAGGTTGTAGCCGCTCTGAATCCGGTTCTTAATCTCCCCGA
>JBAXGN010000322.1 GCA_037139415.1 Verrucomicrobiota bacterium
TGCGGTCGAAAGTTTGAGGATGTGAGCGTTGTTATAACTTAACATAGTAATACTAATGGGAAGGCGTTTCCCCGGAACACCGGTTGCGTAGCATCCGGTGTGAAGGGGAACGCGTGACCGCGTGTGGTGTGGTGGTATTTTTTGGGAATGCGTGGTAACGGTGTGTTAATGCGTTACGTTGCGTTAATACAGAGTATTGTATTATAGCGCGTTATGTGGCATTTTAAGGGTGGATATTTTATGCCAGTAAATAACACACATCCTGAATACGAGTTAATGACCGCCAATTGGATTCGCGCCCGCGATGTCCTGGGCGGCGAGGAAACCATCAAGGTCGCCGGTGAAAAGTACCTGCCAAAATTGGAAGTGCAAAGTGAGACGGAGTACCAGGCGTACAAAATGCGCGCTTCGTTTTTTAATGCGTGTGCGCGCACGCTGGCTGGTTATGTCGGCATGATTTTCCGCAAGCCGCCGTATTTACGCCTGCCGGAAACCAACAGCGCGCTGGGCAAAGCCATGGCTGAATTCAATAATGACGCCGACATGCTGGGGACATCGCTTTACGGCTACGCCAAACAGGTGATCAGCGAAGTGGTGAGCGTAGGGCGCTGCGGGACGCTGGTGGACTGGGAACAAGATGCGGAAAGCCGCGCGTATGCGGCGCTGTATCGCGCTGAACAAATTCTGAACTGGCGAGTGGAGCGCGTGAATGGGCGCAACATCGCCACGCTGTTGGTGCTGCATGAGCCGGAGGGTGGTGAACGCCAGGGCACGGATTTGTTTGACTCGGTGGTGGGCGAACAAATTCGGGTGCTGAGGCTGGATAGGACGAATGGGACTGATGGGAGCAATGGGCAGCGGTGCGTGGTGGATATTTGGCGTCCGAAAAACGACCAAAAAGGCAATGGTGGAAAAACAGAATGGGAATTGGCTGAGACACGGATTCCGTTGCGAATGGGCAAGCCGCTGCCGCTGATTCCATTCGTGTTCCATGGGCCGGAGAACTCGCGGCCGACGGTGCCACGGGTGCCGTTGGAAGACATCATGGCGATGAACCTGACCCATTATCGGATGGATGCCGACTATAAGCACGGGCTGCATTATACCGCGCTGCCGACGGCGTGGGTGAGCGGGTTCGACAAGGATGCGAAGCTCCAGATCGGGTCCAGCGTGGCGTGGGTGGCACCAACGGCAGGCGCCACGGCCGGATTTTTGGAATTCATGGGGCAAGGGCTTGGGTCCTTTGAACGGGCACTGGATCATGCCGAACGGCTGATGGCGGTGCTCGGGTCGCGGCTGTTGGAAGGGCAGAAGAAGGTGGCGGAAACGGCAGAGGCAATGCAAATCCGGCAGAGTGGCGAGGATTGCATCCTGGGCAGCATGGCGGCGAGCGTTAGCGAATCCATCACGCAAGTGCTGCGGTGGGCGTACTGGTGGAACTCGACGGAAGAAAAACCTGACGATGTGACGGACCAGCAGGCGTTGCTGGATTTGAACACGGATTTCAGCACGCACGGAATGAGCGCCCAGGAGATCACGGCGGTGGTGATGGCGTGGCAGGCCGGCGCGATGAGCCAGGACACGATGTTTGAATTGTTCCGGCGCTCGGAAATTCTGCCGGATGGGCGCGGGAATGAGGAGGAAATGGGGTTGATTGGAAAAGCGAAGGCCAGTGGAAAAGTGACCAGTGATCAGTTATCAGTGACCAGTAAACCGGAGAATGCGCAAATTGCGGCGGTGAAGTGAGCAAAGATCAATGGTGACTCATTTCCGTTTTCCGGCCAGGCGATAACACCGCCGCGCTTCAGGTCGCCTCCACCAATTCGATGCGTACCGCCTTGCCCAGCGCCCGCGCCACCCGCGATACGGTAGATAGCCGAACGTCTTCGGCGTGATTCTCCAAGCGCGAAATCGCGGACTTCTTCGTTTTGGTGATCCGTGCCAGGTCCTCCTGCGTCACGCCCGCCTGCTCGCGGGCCTGCCGCAGCATCACGCCAATCTTAAATTCCCCGTAGCCGGCATCGAAATCCTTCGCGAACGCCTTGTCAGCGCGCTTGCGGCGGTCAATGTACTTTTCCACGTCGTCTTTCATATTTATTTCCTGCGATTCAGGTGGTCGCGTTTGCGTTGTTCAGCCAGCGCGATTTCGCGTTCTGGCGTTTTCTGTGTCTTCTTGGCGAATCCATTTGTCAGGATGATCAGCCGCCCCTCATCCCAGAAGCCAAGCAGCCGGAAGGCGTCACCGCCAAATGCGGCGCGCACCTCCCACAAATCATCCGTGCCTTCCAACTTCTTGAAATACTGCTGCGGTACACGCGGCAGCTCTCTCACTGCGCGCAGCACCCACAACACCTTTTGCGCCTGCTTTGCGCCCAGTGAATCAAGAAATTCCTCCACCGGACATTCCCCGGCAGCGGTTCGGTAAAACTTGATTTCAAGCATCTGGAATAGTTAACACCAATGTGAACATGCTGTCAAGCGCGAGTTTGGCAGCAGCAGCCCTTGAGACTATTCCCTTCATGCTTTGGTGTACTGCATTGAAAGGTGTCAAATTATTTTTTTAAAAAGTTTTTTCACACTCATTCATAACGATGCATCACGACGACCACACCATGCGTTAGTGAAAAAGAGCCAAGCGTGGTTATGATAAAAGGCCTGTAAAACAGGGTGTATGGTGGCAACCAGCGGCAGTGGAAGGCTACGGGCTGGCAAATAATTTGAGCCTCGTTACCTCGGCTGCCCAGAAAATTATGGCACTGAAATACAAATACAAATCGAGAGAGGAAATCCCGGCGGAGCACGCCGGATTTTACACCGAACGCGACGGCGCCTGGCACCTGGATGCGGAGGGCGTGGTCGAGAAAACCAAGCTGGATGAAATCCGCGCCAGCAATTCGGCCCTGGCCAAGGAGCGCGATGAGTTGCGGCAACGCTTCGAGGGAATTGATCCGGAAGACGTCCGCAAGCTGGCTGCCGAAAAGCAGCAACTCGAGGAAGCCGCGCAATTGAAGGCAGGCGAGGTGGACAAGGTGGTGGAAAACCGCATCAAGGGCTTGAAGGCGGATTGGGACAAGCAGGTCCTCGGCCTGACCGGGGAGCGCGATGCCCTCAATGCCCGGCTGCCAGCGAGACGACGTATTCCAAGACGGATACGCGTGAGGTGCTTTCGCGGGTCGCAAAAGCCATGCTGTCTAAGTTTGGGTATCCGACTGGCAAGGGTGCGAGCGTGGTGAAATTGGTGAGGGTGTAACATGACTAACTCTATGAATGAACTCGTGCAATTGACAAACCAAGCGGCCACGCAAAATGACCGGTGGCTGTTCGTGGCGAGCCTGGTGGTATTCGGCATTTTTGCGGCGTGTGTGATGCGGTACTTCGTCCAGCAGCATGAGCGGCTGATCGAGGACCACAAGCAGGCGCGGGACACGTACCAGGAAAGCCTGCGCGGCATGGTGGCCGAACAGAGCATGGCGAACGGCAAGCTGATTACGTGCCTGGAAAGTAACACGCGGGTTTTGGAGGAGTGCCGGGATGAACTGCGGCATTCGCGAATGGAAAGGAGCAAAGTATGAAACGAATGATTGGAATAATGGCGGCTGCGGCACTGATGCTGGCGGCTGGGTGTGCACGATTCAGCACGACGCAAACGGATTTGAGCTATGAAGAGGGACAGCCGACCAGGGAGATCACCGCGCACGCCACGGCCTCGACGTTCTTTGCGGGGAAGTCGAGCCTGGCAAGCTGGAAGGCCAGCCAGACCGACAAGACCCAGGGGGCCAGCGTCGGCAATCTCGCGCTCGAAGCCAACGCCCGGACCAACCTGAATGCCATTGTGGAATCGGTGGTGGGCGCGGCGATCAAGGCGGCGGTGAGGCCGTAGGGGGGCTTAAGCGACCGCTTCCGGTACGGTTCAAGACCGTGCGATTGACTGCTTTACGAGTTCGCCTAAAGCTTTGTAAAGGTCCGTATTGGCTTTAACAAACTGAGCGTCTGTAAGTATCAGACCTGTATTAGTGCTTATCCGCAAATAAAAGTTGCCTTTTTCGCCGTGCTCTGTCAATTTCT
>JBAXGN010000323.1 GCA_037139415.1 Verrucomicrobiota bacterium
GCCATGTCGGTGTTTCCCCATTTTTCTGCAAATTCACTCCGCATTCCGAAATCCGAAATCCGCATTTGTTTATCTGCCATGTCCGGTTTCCCCATCTTTCTGCCGGTTCATTTTTATGCAAAAGGAATTGGGTTCCAATTTTTATGCCAGCTAATCTTTTTGCCATGTCGGTGTTTCCCCATTTTTCTGCAAATTCACTCCGCATTCCGAAATCCGCATTTGTTTATCTGCCATGTCGGTGCCTCCCCATTTTCCTTCAAACTTTTCCCCTTTTTTGTTAATTTTCCCCATTGCATTCCCAGCCGGAATAGCGTATAAGTTATATCGTCAATCGGCACGGCCGTGTCGTGTTGCTTGACCGGCGAAAACCCTCCAGAGGCGGGCCAGTAGTCCCCGTTTGCTCGGGCCTTTCTCGGTGAGGAAGGGATCTATTAAAACTCAATTAATAACAACTGATAACCATTAACCGATAACCAGTCCCTTGCCCTTGTGTGTCCAGGGACAACCCGGAGGGAACCATGAACCCCCTCCTAAAAGAAAGGCGCCAATGAATAGATCAGTCACTGAGATGGTGACCAGTTTGAACGGGGCTTGCATCCCCATTCGCGTTGTTTCGCGTGTTTCGCGGGCAAAGCCCCCGGCCACTGCCAAATTCCCGAATCTGGTAAAGAATCTGGTAAAGAAATAGTAAACCTTTGGTAAAGTTTCACCGATGACACCATTCCCAAATTTTTATGCCAGTAAATATTTTTGCCATGTTCCGTTTCCCCTATTTTTCAGCCACGGCAGTTTTTCAGCAAAATTTCATTTTGGGTGCTCGCGGGTGGTTTCTGGTGCTTTCCGGTGCTTTCTGGTGGTCAGAAATCGTTCAGAAACCGTTCAGAAACGTACCGATTTCGTTCAGTTTTGTTCAGTTTTGTTCAGAAACGTACCGGTTTTGGATCGGTTTTATCCAACAATTCCCGCGACTCACGGCCCCGATTCCGCGCCGCATTCGCCCTTGTTTAAAGTCATAAGTTGCTTAACAACAATAATTTGCCGAATTACATGAGTCTATTGCGCCACGGGCAACTCGTCCCGCTCTCGAACACCGGTCGGTCAAAAGTGAACACCGTACCGATTTTGTTCAGTTTTGGTCCATTGCTGTCCCACCTCTCAACCATCAACTGTTAACTCTCAACGAACTAGCGTCACACAAAGATGGTGCAGAAAAGTGCAGAAAGGTGTAATAAAGTGCAAATAAGTGCAAAAATCAGGTCGCCGAAGACGGATGAGTGGTCGCTGGCAACTGCTGACTCCACCCCGCCCTCTCTTGGGGCTGCGGTTCCTAAGTTGCCGGTCAATGCCATCTGCATGGCTGTTTCCAATTTTTATGTTCTTCATTCCACGCAGTCCGCGCTGGCTGGTGATGGTGGGCCGCCGCGAAGAATCGGCCACCGTGCTGCGGCGCATCGGTGTGACGGATGTGCTGGAATTGCTGCTGCCGTTCGTCGCCGGTTTGAGCTATGGCTCGGCTATCCGGATCGAAATTCCCGCAGCACAAATGCTCATTGCCCAGCCCTAAAACCATCCAAAACAACCAACCCTGACTTTCCACCATGATCGAGCTATTGACCTTCTTGTGGTTTTTCAACCCGGCGCACCCCCCGCAGTGTACGCTCACCGCGCAGGTGCCGCAGGCTGCGTTTGCAGTATCGGCGAGTCCGACCAACGGCTTCACGGTCAAGTTATCAGTGGACTTGTGGAAGTTCGACGGAGAAAAAAACATCCTCGAAATACCGAACGTGCTCAGCGTCCATCTGCGTCAGCACGATCCGCTCGACCGCAAGCGACAAAATTACCCGGCGTTCAGGATGCCTGATGGTTCAGTGCCGGTTCTCGAGGCGACAATGGAGCTCCATTCCACCGAACATACCGACTGGACGAATATGACCATCGGCATTCCGCTCGCCATGCTCAAAAAGCCTGATGGCGAACACGAAGTTATCCTTAACTTCTCCGGCGTGCGTTGGACGATATATGTGGACGGCGAATTGCTCGACAATGATTTTCCGTTTGGGTATCCGCAATGGGCAGAGACGAACAGGTGGAAACTGGACCCGGAGTATGTAAAGAAAGCGGCGATTTATGTACCGAGAATCACGCCCGAGCCGAAACCGGCGAAGCCAGTCCGCACTTCACCAATCCAATACTGGACGCCTCCAGGCCACAACAGTTGGGTGGGCGATGTCGTGACGTTCTTCCACCAGGGACGCTATCACGTGTTCTATTTGTACGACCGCCGCCATCACGCCAGCAAGTTCGGCAAAGGCGCGCACTACTTTGAACACCTCTCCACCACCGACTTCAAGACGTGGACCGAACATGAGGCCGCGACGCCGCTCGATGAACAATGGGAATGCATCGGCACCGGCACTCCGTTCGTCTTCAGCAATAAGTTTTATCTCAGCTACGGTCTGCACACCGGGCGCATTTATCCGGAAGCAAAGACCACGTGGCCCGCGCAGAAGGAATACCTGAAGCAGAACGGACGCACGGGCGAATTCAAACGCGCCACCACGCCTGGTGTGCCTGCCGGCTCAACTTACTCTGTCAGCGCGGATGGCATTGCGAACTTCCAGAAATCGGGGATGATGTTCCACCCCTGCCAAAACCCCAGTGTCTATACCGACCCCAGCGGTAAGCTGCGCATGCTCGCAAATGCGGGATCGAAGGGTATTTGGGAATCCGATTCGGTAGACGGCGGCTGGCACTGCATCAGTCCGGACTTTCCGCTGGGAGGCGACTGCACCTTCTTCTTCCGCTGGGGCAAGTTTGATTACATCATTGGCGGCTTTAAGAACCTCTGGTCGAAACCCGCCGATGCGCCGGATTCGGCGTATGACGATGTGGTTCGCAAAGGGCTCGACTTCTACGATGGCGCAAACGTTCCAGCGATTACCGAAATCACCGGTGGCCGTTTCCTGATGGCGGCGTGGATTCCCATCCGCGGTTGGGGCGGCCCGCTGGTCATCCGCGAGCTGGTTCAATTCCCCGACGGCCGAATTGGCTCGAAGTGGATGCGGGAAATAGCGCCGCAAACCGACAGACCTAAAACGCTTGCGGCAAAGATTGCCGAAACCACGACATTTCCGACCGAGCGTAAATCGTTCCTGCTGACCTTTAATGTTCAGCCCGCCGAGGTGAAGCAAGGCAAGTTCGGTATTTCCTTCCTGCCGGAGAATGGTGAGCAGGCGGCCTGCGAATTGCAGATTCGGCTGGATGATCTGCGCGCGCAATTCGGTCCGGGGTCATTGGAACACTTCGCGGGCAAACAGAAGTCTCTGCGCGAAGGCGGAGCGCCGCAGTCGGCTGGCAATTACGCCATCGAAAATCTGATTGGCGTCGAGAAACCGTTCACGGTTTGCGTGATGGTGAAGGGCGATGATAAGCTTGGTGGTTTGCTGGTGGATGCCGAAATCGCGGGCCAGCGCACGATGATTTCCTATCGTCCGGATTTAACCGTGCGGAAGGTGGTTTTCCGCACGGAAGGTGTCGAACTCAAGAATGTCCAGATCGCGCCACTCAAACAATAAGCGGCCTGATCCAGATGCCAGTTTTCCGCAGGGTGCCTTCCAACGCGCATCTCACGTCGTCCTCAGAGCGGCAAATGCCGAGGTTGAATGCGATTTGCCGGTGAACGCTCTGTTTTCCAGGAGGTCACTTCCTTTTGCGTTTGGCGGGTTTTCATGTTGGTCAATAGTGACACTATTCACGCCAGTTCACGACAATACGGGACATAATTTTTCCAATAAATATTTGACAGGTTCTTTGCCGAATGCACGTATTATGCTGACGCTGACGAAGAACGAGACGGTGAACCATTGAACACAATGAGACAAATTATAAAATTGGTTGTGCTGGTGCCCTTGCTTGTCTACCAGCATGGGCTAGCAAAAACAAATTCCATTTCAGGTGAGACATTCCAGCGCATTGAAGCGGCCCACCAGGAAATCTGGAAACGTTTCATGGATCCCAAGGGGCT